>CALCZU010000135.1 GCA_937903155.1 uncultured Bdellovibrionales bacterium | reverse complement strand
AAATCATTTTCCCATCAAAAACACCACCCCCGTTGTTTTTGCGGCCACCGATAAATATTCGGTCAAGCTTGATGGTCAACGTCTGACAAATGCTTCTCCGATCATCGCTACTGAACGCGATGGCAAGCGCCTAGAGTGGAGAGACGGCGGTCCTCAGTTGGTTTATCCTTTAAATAATCCTAAGCTCAGTTCCGAACTTCGCAGCGATTCCTGGTGGGCATGGTATATCACGGCGGTTTTTGTGGGTGATTTTCCTCCTCTTCTCAATTTACAGTGCGACCACAAAGCACACGCGCTCAATTTATCGAAGCTGCCTAATGTCACTCAGAAAAATATTTATCCCTCTTATCCGCCCGGTCAAAGACTCGTTCCCCCTCCCAAAGGAGCGATTTCAGTCGGAGTATTAGACCTGAAAGCAATTCTTGCAAAATGCGGCATTGAAAAACCCTCGTCCATTGAACTTGAAACGTACCTCTCGGAAAAAGTCGTTCTCCCAACTCAAATCGACGATCTGGAAGTTAGATTCAGCTGGGAAGGGCAGATCATTTCGCCCAATCAAGGCGGTCCTATTCAGGTTTGTAAACAAGGATCCCCCCTTCAATGCACCTTTTACGTGAGAAATATTACCGTTAAATCGGGAGCGAGATAATGAAACCTCGTAGTATTGTTTTAAGAAGCGCTCTTTCCTCCGCCATAGCTTGTTCGCTCGTGTGCACAATTCTTTTTGCGGTCTACTTTAAGTATCAAAAAACGACGCTTGAAGACCGTTTGATTACTGACGTTAAAGAGACCATTAGCAAATCGACCTCATTTATTTTGGGATTCTTTTTCACTCAAGGGAATTGGATTCATCTCGAAGAACACCAAAAGAAACTGAATTCAACGCCTAACACACTCTACAGTTACATCGTCGGGCCTGACGGAAAAATCGAAGTCGGAATCAACGGTTTGCAATCACCCGACATCGGATTTCGCAACGAACCCTGGGAACCCAACGAAGCTTTTCATAGCGAAAATGTCGAAGAAATCGAATTTAACGTCGACGCTGAGTTAGCAAAACGCTATCCGGGTCGCTTGAAAAAAGGACAAAAGCTTGTTCTTTTCTCGATCCCCATTATTCGTCCGAGTATCGGCGATGCCTGCGGTTACATCCGTGTGGCCGTCGTCTTCGAATCTATTCAAGAAACTTTATCTTCTCTTTTATTTGCACTTCTCTTGGTCGGCAGTGGGATTACTTTAGGAACCGGACTCGTCGTTTTTTTTCTTACAAAACGTCAGTTGAGACCCCTCAGACGTATTTCTGAACACATGCGAGAACTTGCAACTCAAGGTCCGATGATGATTGAAAAAGGCGGTTCTACCGTCGCCGAAGACTTCATCAATTACGAATGGCAAGAGCCCGCACCTCCGAACGAACCTCTCGAAACGAAATTCTTTCGCGAATCTTTAACAAAGCTCACTTCGACTTTCCAACAAGCTTCGAAAATGTCGAGCGAACTCCACTTGTCTCGTTCAGTTACCAAAATGGCAGTGCAAGTGGCTCATGACATTCGCTCTCCTCTCACAGCGCTAAGCTTGTGTACCGATGACATTCAACATCTTCCGGAGGCGCAACGAGTCCTTATTCGAAGCGCCGTTTCGCGTATTAGCGATATTGCAAATCAGCTTCTCGATCACCACGCCACTCGTCAGAGCAGAAATTTGGATTCGGACGACAAAAATATCGTAAACGAGAATGCGCCCCCAGTTCTATCGATCGAATTGATTTCCGGGTTAGTAGAATCCATCGTTTCCGAAAAACGAATTCAGTACCGACAAAATCTTGGAATTACGATTGAGTTTGAACTCAATCATTCGGCCTACGGACTTTTTTGCAATGTCTCATCCTTCGAATTTAAGCGCGTTCTTTCGAATCTGATTAATAATTCCGTCGAAGCCATCGGCGAAAGTGAGGGTTATGTAAAAGTCGTCGTGTCTTCGCAAGCCAATTCAGCGTTGATTGAAATCAAAGACAACGGCATCGGAATTCCGAGAGATATTTTAGAAGCGTTCGACACCAATTCGTTCAGTTACAAAAAGCCTGAAGGCAATGGCATTGGTCTCATGCACGCAAAAAATGCCGTTCGCTCTTGGGGCGGTTCTTTGAAGCTGTCTTCCGAAAATGGAACGACCGTAACTCTATCTATTCCGTTACACGAATCTCCTATCTGGTTCTTACCGAATCTTCCACTTTCAGAAGGCACCACGCTTATAGTCGTGGACGACGATGCGTCCATTCACCACGTCTGGCAGTCCCGATTCGAGAAACTCAAAATCTCAAAAGGAGGGATTGCCATCCGACATTTCTCAGGACCCACTGAAGTCTTAGCGTGGTTAAGCACCGCTCCCTCCGACATGGATTTAGTTTTCTTAGTCGATTACGAATTTATGAACGAGGAATTAAACGGAATCGGTCTAATCGAAAAAATTGGCCGACGCTATCCATCGGTTCTTGTGACAAGCCGTTTCGAAGATAAAAACATTGTGGAGTACTGCACCCGCAATCACTTAAAGCTTTTACCCAAGAGTGTCGCGGCGCATGTTCCCTTATTTCTAATTCCCACGGTCGCTTCCGATCTCACAGTGCTTATCGATGATGACCCATTGGTCGGAATGACCTGGAATCTCCACGCGGAAAAAAGGGTCGTGCCGCTCAAAGTGTTTTCAAGCGCAGACCAGTTCATTGCACAAATGGACCGCATCCCCCGCTCCGCGAAAATCTTTATCGATCGCAATCTGGGTGATGGAGTGAAAGGGGAAGACGTCGCCAAAGTGATTTACGACTATGGTTTTCAAACCATCTCGTTGGTCACGGGAGAAGACCAAATTGACGTCTCAGAGTTTCCTTGGCTTTCAGGGGTTTTCGATAAACGACCGCCGTGGATCAGCGCCTAGCTCCACTTCAAGGGACCTCCTTCCTCAAATATCCTTGATTTTTCATCAGTTTGAGGAGTATGTTTATGGAGAATGATTTTTCAATTCCGTTTTAGCCCCCCATTTTTCACGATATGATGAATCCCTCTAGGTTTTTACTTTCATGAGCGCGATTTCGATCACGTTGCCGGATGGGTCAAAGAGAACCTACGAAGGCAAGACTACGCCTTTGCAAATCGCAACCGACATTGGCAAACGCTTAGGCGAGGCCGCGATTGCAGCAAAGGTCGACGGCGAGCTCGTCGATGTCACTAAGGTCATCGAAAAAGATGCACAAATCTCGATTATCACTCGAGAATCCAAAGATGGACTCGAAGTTTTAAGACACTCAACGGCCCACTTGCTCGCGCAAGCCATGAAGGAACTTTATCCTGGCACCCAACTGACCATCGGCCCTGTCATTGAAGACGGTTTCTTTTACGACATGGATTGTCCGGTCACTTTAACCTTAGAAGACCTGCCAAAAATCCAAAAGAAGATGGAAGAAATCGCCGGCCGTAAGCTCGACGTGCATCGCAAAGAAATTCCCCGCTCCGAAGCGATTCAGTTTTTTAAGAATTTAAACGAAAACTATAAAGCCGCATTAATTGAAAGTTTTCCTTTAAATGAACCCGTCAGTGCCTACGGACAAGGCGATTTTATCGATCTTTGTCGGGGCCCTCACGTTCCCAATTTAGCTCGCCTTGGAAAATTTAAGCTTCTTTCCGTCGCAGGCGCTTATTGGAGAGGCGACGAAAACAATAAGATGCTCCAACGAGTTTACGGAACCGCCTGGGCGACTCAAAAAGAATTAGATGAATACATTCACCGACTCGAAGAAGCGAAAAAGCGCGATCACCGCAAACTCGGTCCCGAGCTCGAGCTCTTTACTTTCCTGCCCATTTCACCGGCAATGCCGTTTTATCTTCCCAAAGGCGCGTGGCTTTTTAATCACCTCGTCGACTTCATGCGCGCGCAGACGAAAACTTTGGGTTTCCAAGAAGTGATCTGCCCGCAACTCATGAATTCGGATCTTTGGACGACCAGCGGTCACTTGCCTCATTACAAAGACAATATGTTTTTGTTCGAGCAAGAAGAACAAAAAGGTCTGGGATTAAAGCCCATGAATTGCCCGGGCCATTGCTCTCTGTTTAAGTCGACAAAACATTCGTACCGCGACTTACCGATTCGGTATGCAGAATATTCCAAACTGCATCGCAACGAAAAAGGCGGCGTGACTCACGGAATTTTAAGGACGCGCGCTTTTAGCCAAGACGACGGCCATATTTTCTGCATGGAAGATCAGATCCAACCCGAAGTGGTTGCGTCTATCGAACTCAATTTCAAAATTTACGAAATGTTTGGATTTAACGATGTCGTCGTAAAACTCGCGACTCGCCCAGACGAATATCTCGGCACTCCTGAAGCATGGGACAAAGCCGAAAAAACACTCGCCGACAGTTTAACCGCCGCCGGTAAGAAGTTTGAAATCCTTCCCAAAGAAGGCGCTTTTTACGGACCTAAAATCGAATTTCATATTAAAGATGCCATCGGAAGATTCTGGCAATGCGGAACGATTCAACTCGATCCGAATTTACCCGAAAGATTCCAACTCGAATACACCGACAACCAAAGCAAAGCGGTTCGTCCCGTTATGATCCACCGAGCCATTCTAGGAAGTCTCGAGCGTTTCATCGGAATTTTAATTGAACACCACGCAGGGCACTTTCCCTTTTGGATCGCCCCTGTTCAAGCCAAAATCATCAACGTCATGGATGATCAAGCAAACTATTCAAAAGAAATTCACGAGCTACTCTTGCAACTCGGCTTGAGATCAGAACTCGATTTAAGAAATGAAAAGTTAGGCTACAAGATTCGTGAAGCCCAACTTCAAAAGATTCCCCTGATGATCGTTTTGGGCGCAAAAGAAATGGAAACAAAAACCATTTCTGTCCGAAAGAACAACGGGGAAAACATCAACAATCTGACACATGAGGCATTTAAAGAATTTTTAAAGCCCTTGTTGTTAACCGGAGGAATAAACCATTAATCAAAGACCATTCGGTGGCCCACCACCCAACAGTAATAATCGCGGCTCAGGTTCATCATCATCAGACAATATCCGTATCAATCATCGCATCCGTGCGCGCGAAGTTCGCGTCATTGGAGCAGCCGGTGAGCAGCTCGGAGTTATGGACACCCGGAGAGCCTTAGAACTGTCGCAACAAGCCGGTCTGGATTTATGCGAAGTTTCGCCCACGGCAAATCCTCCCGTTTGCAAAATTTTAGACTACGGAAAATACAAGTACGAGCTCAAGAAAAAACAGAAACAAGCTAAGAAAAATCAAGTAGTTACTGTTATTAAAGAGATTCAATTCCGTCCTCAAACAGATACGCACGATATCGATTTTAAAGTGAAGCACATTAAAGACTTCTTAGAAGAAGGCGACAAAGTGCGAGTCACGATCCGTTTCCGCGGAAGAGAGGCCAGCCATGCGCAATTAGGCCATGAATTGATTAAGCAGATCATTGACATGGTTGGTAATTGCGGTATTGTTGAGCAGGCTCCAAAGATGGAAGGGAAGGCTCTGTCCATGTTATTTGGGCCCGTGGCAAAACCAGGAAAGAAGGCGCAGCCAAAGCCAGCCGCCGCTCCTGCGAATAAACCGCAAACTCCTGCAGCAGCTACTAAGCCAGCAGTGAAAGCGGAATAGCCATAGAAAAAATTTTAGATTTGTAGTTGGAAGGTAGTTAAGCGTTATGCCGAAGATGAAAACAAAATCTGGTGCCAAAAAAAGGTTCATCCTCATGGGATCAGGACGTATCAAACGATCAAAAGCTTTTCATCGACATCACCTCGAACACAAATCCGGAAAAAAAGGTCGTGCACTTCGCAAACAAGTGATGATTCACGAATCTGATCTCCGTCAGGTTAAAAGAATGTTGTTGGTTTGATAGTTTGGCTCGACTCTGTCGTACTGAAGTATTTTAGAACTGTTAATATAGGAAGTTGTTATGCCTAGAGTGAAACGTGGTCCCGCAGGACGCAATAAAAGAAAAAAATTATTAGATCGAGCCGAAGGTTTTTATGGTAGCGCACGCAAAACAGTCAAGGTAGCGCGCGAATACGTGAACAGAGCTGATCGCTATGCCTACCGCGATCGCAAAGCTCTTAAGCGTGAAATGCGTTATCTTTGGCAAATCAGGATCAACGCCGCATGTCGGCTCCACAGTCTGAGCTATTCAAGATTTATTTCAGGTCTCAAAAAGGCAAATATCGAACTCGACCGTAAGGTTCTTGCAGAAATTGCCATTAGAAACCCGGATCATTTCACTCAGCTTGTGGCGCTCGTACGGCCACAAGCAGCATGATAGAAAACTTAGATCGAATCAAACAAGAAGCTCGGACCCAAATCGTCAACTGTCCCTCTCGGGATGAGTTGGAGAAACTTCGTGTTCACTATGTCGGGAAAAAGGGAGTTATTACTGCCCTTCTGCATTCCCTAAAAGATCTCGAAGCCGACAAACGTCGTGAAATGGGTGCGCGGCTCAATCAAATCAAACAAGAATTTGAGAAAGAGTTGGGATTAAAACAATCCGAACTCGACCGTAAAGAAATCGAAAAGGAACTTTCGGGTTCTTCTAAAATCGATTTAACCTTGCCCGGTCTGTTTTCGGTTCAAAAGGGTTCGCTCCATCCCGTCACTCGAGTGATGGAAGAAATCATTAAGACCTTCCGGAAAATCGGCTTCTCAGTGGCCAGTGGGCCTGAAGTTGAACTCGAATATTACAATTTCGAAGCTTTAAATACGCCCGAAGATCATCCTGCGCGCGATCTTCAAGATACGTTTTATATTCGTGCTCCATCGCTTTTGCGATCGCACACCTCTCCCGTCCAAATTCGGACGATGAAATCGAAGAATCCTCCGATTCAAGTGATTGCTCCTGGAAAAGTTTATCGCTCGGACTATGACATCACTCATACTCCGATGTTCCATCAAGTCGAAGGACTGATGGTCGACGAGCACCTTTCACTCGCAGACCTTAAAGGGGTTTTGCAGTACATGGTAAAAGAACTTTTTGGAGAGAGAAAATTGCGGTTTAGACCGAGTTTCTTCCCGTTTACAGAACCTTCGGCAGAAGTCGATATGGCATGCATTGGTTGCAAAGGACAGGGCGAAGATTGCCGTCTTTGCAAAGGTACGGGCTGGCTCGAAATCGGTGGTTCGGGAATGGTTCATCCGAATGTTTTTAAATCGGTAGGATATGACCCCGATAAATACAGCGGATTTGCATTCGGAATGGGTATCGAGCGCATTGCGATGTTGAAATATGGCATTGATGATCTGCGCTCCTTCTTCGAAAACGATTTAAGAATGCTGGAGCAATTCTAATGTTATTATCGATGCATTGGTTACGGGACTATCTTCAAAAATCTGACATTAAAATCGACACAAAAGAGTTAGCGGATCAACTGACGATGCGTGGGATTCATGTTTCGGCGATCCGAAAACCTCACGTTAAATACGAAAACATTGTGGTTGGACGCATTGAACAAATCGAAAAGCATCCGGATGCAGATAAATTGCAAGTCACTCAAGTCGTGACTGAAGAAGGTCCGAATGCTCCAAAGCGACAAATCGTTTGTGGAGCGAAAAATATTTCTGTCGGCGATATTGTGCCGATTGCTCTTCCTGGCGCGCATTTACCTGCCGTAAATCTCGATATTAAGATTTCGAAAATTCGGGGCGTTGAATCCTCGGGGATGATTTGTTCTGCGAAGGAGCTCGGAATTTCGGATGAATCCGAAGGAATTTTGCAGCTTCCAAAACATAATAGCCACCCGGGGCAGCCCCTCTCCGCGCTTTTGGGCGGCGGATCGGATGATCAAGTTTTAGAATTTGAACTGACTCCTAATCGGGGTGATTGTCTCAGTGTGACTGGGCTTGCGCGTGAAATCTGTCCGCTCATCAAAACGAAGATGCGCGATCCGAAAGTCGCGAAGTTCAGAGTCACGCCTCATAGAACTTCTTCTATTTTAAAAGTCGAAGTCGAAGATCAAAGACTTTGTCCTCGCTACGTCGCTCGAGTGATCGACGCGATGAAAGTCGCTGAGAGTCCAGAGTGGATTAAACAACGCATTGAAGCGATTGGTTTAAAGCCCATTAATAATATCGTCGATGTCACCAATTTTGTGATGTTTGAGTGTGGACAGCCTTTACATGCTTTTGACTTGAAGAAAATATCGTCGGGTGTGGTGCGCGTCGCTCCTTGCACATCCGAAATGGAATTTACGCTTCTAAACGGACAAACGGTCACGTTGATTCCAGGAGATATTTTAATTTGGAATGGCGATAAGCCGATTGCGCTTGCAGGCATCATGGGCGGACAAGATTCGCAAGTGACAGCCGACACGACTTCCATTTTACTCGAAAGTGCTGCCTTTTTACCGACTCAGATTCGCAAAACTGCGAAACGATTGGGACTGACAAGTGATGCTTCGAAACGGTTTGAAAAAGGTATCGATTTAGTCGGAGTGGCACTCGCTTCTGAGCGTGCGGCTTCTCTTATTCGCGATATGATTAATGCGAATGTTTATCATCCACCGATTGACACGCGCGAAGATGGCATTAAAGAAGAAACGATTTCTGTCGATATGCGTGAAATCCGAAAGCTGATTGGGCATAAGAGTATGACCACAGAATCGGCCGCAGAACTTTTGGAAACGATTGGAATTACGTCGACAAAGAAGTCGATTAATATTTTGACCGTCAAGCTTCCTTCTTTCCGTCCTGACCTAAAATCGCAAGTTGATATGGTCGAAGAAGTCGCTCGCTTGAATGGCTACGACAAAATTCCTTCGCACCTTCCGATTTCAGTCGCCTCTTACGATAAATTGGATGAAAGCCAATTCGAATTTGAATTAAAAGCGAAAAATATTTTAAGTGGTTTAGGTTTTCACGAAACGATTCACTACAGTTTTATTTCGGAAGAATGGTTCCGCAAATATGGAATCGACTCTTCGCGAAGCGTTCCTCTGCAGAATCCTCTCAGTGATGAGATGAAGGTTTTAAGAACGAGCCTTTTGCCGTCTCTTTTAGAAACTTATAGCTACAATAAAAATCGTAAAGCGAAGAATCAGAAGATTTTTGAAGTCGCGCGGACTTATGTTTCGGATCCGGATTCAGAAACCAAGGTAAAAGAAACGCCTGAAGTCGCAGCTCTTCTTTCGGGCAATATGACGTCTCAAAGCTGGCGCGGGGGCGAAACTCCTGTCGATTTTTATACCGCCAAGGGAGTCCTTGAAGTTTTGATTGGGCAAATGACTTCGGTTTTCCCAACGTTTGAGCCTGTGCAAAATTCCGTGCTTTTTCATCCAAATCGCTCGGCCACGATTAAATTGGGCTTAAAAGAAATTGGAACCGTCGGAGAAATTCATCCTTTTATTAAGAGCAGTGTTTTAGACACCATCGAACCGGTTGTGTTTTTCACCTTGAATCTCGAAGCGCTTAAAAAATATGAACGCGCAGGGGTTGTGAAGTATCGCACGCTTTCGAAGTTCCCAGGCGTTGAGCTCGATTTAGCTTTGGTGATCGATAAACATACCAATAGCAGTGCTCTAATGGACAATATGAAGCACGTCGCAGGGCCGCTACTCGTTGATCTCTATCCTTTTGACCAATATGAAGGCGATAATATCCCTCAGGGTAAAAAGAGCTTAGCGTATCATTTAACACTGCAATCGCCTGAAAGAACTCTGCTCGATACTGAAGTTGTCGAAATTCGCACTAAAGTCATTCAAGCCCTTAAAGAAAAATTCAACGCTGATCTAAGAGGCTAATCGAAAATCATTGCTAGGAGTTGTATAGACCGATGCTAAGATTTTTAGTTCTCTTCTTTTTTGCGGCCTCGCCGATTTACGCGGTCACCTTACTCAGAGTTTGTGCGAATGGCGCACTTTTAAAACTCGCTTTACCGACGAGAAGCACCATTGAATCGCGACTCGCTTCAATTAGGATATATACCCATCCGGATTTTGCTGACGAAAATGCGATGCAATCAAAGCTGAAAGAAGCTTTTGCGATTATGGATTTTTTTTTGAAGGAAGAAGATTTGAATAATCGGGCACGAGGCCTTTCCCCTTACAACATGCCCACTCCTCAAAACGAGCAAAATGCGATTCTTTTTGAGGCGATGCATTTCTTGAGATACAAAGCACAAAAAGACTATCGCGAATGGAATGCGGCCCATCCCTCCTCCACTTTTATTCCTCCTTCCATTTTGAGAACGCTGATTAAGTCCGACTCAATTGCCAACGTGATTCGAACTTCGAATTATAAAATCATTAGAAGGATTGCGCGACTGTTTCCGTCAGCACATCATGAAGACAATGTGCAAGAGGGGGTTTTCCCTCTCAGCGCTGCAGTGGAGGGGTTTAATTACACTTACGGGACTCAATTCTCCACCTATGCAGGGCGGGCAATTTATCAATGGCTTCGAAGAAAAACAGATGCCCGAATTTCGATCGATTCGGGCGAGACGACCGGGCAAAATGACGAAGGGACAAGTTTTGTAGAGAGCCTCGCCGGCGCTGATTCGACTTTCAAACTGGATTCCGAAAGAAAAGAATGGGCTGAAATCTTTCAACGGGCTTTTCCGCGACTTACGGAAAACCAAAAACGAGCGGTCTGCCTGATATACGGCTTGGAGGGGGAGGAACCTCACACTCAGGATGACGCTGCAGTAAAAATGAAAGTTTCTCGAACCCGAGTCCAGCAACATTTGGCTCGAGCGATGGAAACCTTCCGCGAGATGATTACGAAAGATCCCTATGCCCCCGATTGAAAGAAAATTGTGAGGATCTCTTCACGATCAAGTCTTTTCGATTTGAAAATAATCTGCCGATAAAGAAGCAATGGGTATTCGGTATTTCATTTTTATCGGCATTTTTAGTGCCTGTCTCCGTGCCGATGAAGCCAGTTTATCGAAGCAATATGAGCAGATCACGGATGAGAAACAAGGCATTGCTTGGCTTATTGAGGTCTTCTCTTCTCCCACAAAATTGGCTCAGCTAAAATCCGAATCCTCTTCGCATTCCCTGGATTACAGCTTAAAACGTTTGCTGGGTTTGGCCGAACAAATGCCCGCTGAACCCGCTCAATTAGAAAAGTGGTTCGTGTGGAATCGGGCTCAATCCTATCTGGCTACTCTCCACCAAGGAGCCGCAAATTCCTATTTCGAAACTTACCAGAAATATCAAAATTTATTAGCCGCCTTTCCTCAATGGCACGATCCCGCTTCATTTCCTAATCCCCAATACCTAGGGGATTTTCTTATTGAACGTATGATTAAAGATCGGACCGGAGTAAGATTTATTCCGGAAGTATTTGCATTTTACCTCGATCATCCCCGAGTGCAGGAGTTTCTGAAGAAACAACAGAAGGTAGCCAATGACCCTTCAATCTATTCGTCTTTTCGAGATAGCAGTGCTTTACAGATTCTGACGGGTGAGCAACGCAGAAAACTATTCGAATACATGCTCGAACCGGCGATTCGATTGAGTCATGGCAAGGAAATGGGCACTCTTTCTTTCGATCCTTTTATTTCAGCCGCTATAAAAGATCCCGCTCTCATGGATACATTAGTGGCGCGATTAAACATTGAAATTCATAACACGGTCAATCCGGAGGGGAGTTTCGAGTTTCTGAGATCCTCCAACTACCACTTGGACGCTGGAGCGCTGATCTTGCGAAATGCCTTAGGTCGCGCGGAATCGGACGATGTCGTTAAAAAGAAACTCAAACAAGAAAATCATTTTTCACTTCTGGATATCTCTCGGCTGAAATACTTACTGGCTCAATACCAGAACAAAAAACCAGAACTTTCGAAATTAGTTCAGAAAAATTTAGATCGCGTTTCTAAAACAGCGTATGAAAATCATTCTGAAGAAAACGCAAAGTCCTACAATAAGACACTCCATCGTTGCGAAAGGTACTTCAAGAACTGGGTTAGAAACCGTTTAGATACCCCAGGAGAATCGTTTCTATATAGTCTGGCCGTGGCGTCGGGCGCATTTGTAACGGGCCTTGTCATCAATGATCAATACGACATTCGGCCTAGTGAACGACAAAAAGATCTTCTCACAATGCGCCGATTCCAAGATTATCGAAAAGCCATTCTCGACATGGAATGCGGTAAATTAGGAGGGACTTTCCGAGTGGCTAGAGATTGGCGTACGAATGAATTGCTGGGCTACGACTGCACCAATATTGCCGTACGTTTCAAAGAGAATGGTTTCTGGGTCGAAAAAACCGTAGTCTCTCTAGCGAATGCCGAGGAATCAAACCTGCTATGGAAAGACGAAAAAACCGGGAAACCCATTATCCGAGTTAAAGACCCCCGAACGGAGCAGTACTACAATTCAAATGAATAAGATGGGAAACAACTTACGTACTGATTTTATTTTTCTGGTGATCGTTTTCTGCTCTTTCACTTCAGGTCAAGCGGCACGTCGGTTAAGCAATCACTGTGCGACTGTAGAAATTCCCAAACTCAACCCATCTGCTAAACAACAATTGCAGGCTCGTTTTGATTCCATGAAAATTGACGGTGTAGATGAGTTTTCGAAAGATAAAATGGAAGGGGAACTGTCCAAGGCCTCTCGGATTATGGATAAGTTGAAAGCGGAAGGAGTAGAACACGCAAAAATTAACGGAGTTTCACCATTCAATCTCTCTAACCTTACCACGCCGCAAAACAGAATTCTCTTTCGAGCAATGCACTACTATCGATTTCGGGCAAAACAAAAATTCGACGATTGGAAAAGTAAAAATCCTGAAGAGCAAAATATCCCTCGTGCGGTTCTGCAACAGATTCAAAATGATCTTTCGCAAGCAGATTCCCTTTATGATTTTATTTGGAAAGCGAATTACAGGCTCGGGGCGAAATTCGCGGGGCGCTTCGACGTCAATAATCTAGATGACAACACTCAGGAGGCCTCCCTCGCTATCCGGGAGGCGGTGAAAAGCTTCACTTTCACCAAAGGAAATGCATTTTCGACCTATGCTAGCACTGCTGTGATCCGAAGGCTTAATCGGCTAGAGGAGGAGAGAGCGGAACTTGCTTCGAAGGAAAAACAAGTCGACGATAGAAAAGGACATTTCGGAGAAACGAAAGAGGCAAAGGTCTCCGAATTCGGGATGCTCGTCCAAGAAAGCGAATTGAGAGAAGAGATTGAGGCTGCAATGAAAAAACTTACGCCCAATCAAAGGAAAATCATGGAGCTCCGATTCGGCTTCAATGGGAATACGGAGACTCATACCATTGTCGAAATCGCCGCGATTATGAAGCTGGGACGCGGAACCGTTGCCAACGAGATTAACGAAGCTTTGGAAAGGCTACGAAAACACCTAGGGGCTGAATAGCAGAAAAAGCTTGGCCCACTTTAACCAGTTAAGATCATAATATTTTTTGGAAAAAGGACCTCGAGTCGTTGTTTGTAAAACCTGGAGTTTTTTGTGCATTCGTGCTAATAACCTGCGCGAAATCTGATGTTTTACCCCTTAGACAATTTATTCAAAAAACTTTCCCGACCGAACGTAACAAAAGAGCGAATTGTGATATTTTCTTCATTTTTAAATGGAAAGTGAAGTCTTTTGCATCTTTAGAATTTGTGTTATCGCATCGCATCTATTTACCGAGAAAGTAAAGTGAAGTTTCGAGTCTTAATTTTTTTAGTTCTGCTAGTTTCATCGGCTGCGTTTGCCGATGAAAAGCCTTGGGTAAGAATACAGCACGAAAAAGTTTTTGAAGCTCCGATTAAAGAATCTGTAGAGTTTTTACGGAATACGGTGTCTACGGATGAAGGTTTGGAAAATTTTCAGAGAGAGCTCTATCGCTCTTCTTTTTCATTGGGAATCACAGAGGCTTTAAGAGTCGCTCAGGCGGACAAAAAGGGAGAACAAGATCTCACCCATTGGCTCATCAAAAAAAGAGCGGAAATCTCCTTGACGTATCTTCGAAGGGGAGAAACCGAGGACTTCTTCCATCACTATCTGCTTTACACTCAACTTGCTTCCGAATTTCCCGAGTTCATGATCAAAGAAAATCTTCCTAGCGCAGAAAACTTTCGTCATAAAATTATTGAAGAGATAAAAAATGAATTTAAAGGGCGCAATTATCCACCCGAAATTTTCGCATTTTATTTAGAGGATCCACAAGTCAAAGAATTTTTAGCGAACGATAAAATGACGACCGAAGGAATCATCAGTTCATTTCTTCGTAGCGACGTCTTGAACCTTTTAAAAGGGGATCAAAGATTAAAACTTTTCGATTATTTGTGTGAGCAATTTATTTCGTTTGCGAAAAACTATACTCCAGGAATGTCTCATTCTCTCTATAAATTTGACCGGCTCATTTTCACTGCGTTAAAAGAGCCTCATTTAACGATGCGAATGATAGGAATGATTAACGTAGCGATGCATAACTCGCCCGAAGCCAACCTCTTTTTTAGCGATCCACCCAGAGGCTTTTCTAACCTTTCTAGAATCGTTCTGCAAAATGAATTAGGACTCCCTTTAAAAAATATCGATGAAATAAAAGAGAAATTGAAAACGAAGGACTCGCAAGATGCCCAGTATCTTTGGTATCTTTCTACGCAGTTGAAAGCCCCAGATTTGCAAGAAATTGAGTCTAATCAATCTACTCAATTGGATAAGAAAATTCGCGCTCTGGCCTCTGTCGCAAGGAAAAAACTTGAAAGGCAAAACGGGGAGAAATGGCGAGAGCATCGCGAAGCGAATCACGATATTTACGCGCAGGCAGTGGAGAATGAACGTCACCCCTGTGTGAGATATATCAGAAATTTTGCTCTCAATGCTGCCGACAAATTTCTTGGTTTGCCTGTCTTTATCACAGTTCCGACAACTATTGCGGGAGTAACCGTGGCAATCGGGGCAACCGTTGCGAGCCCTATCTTAGGTTATCAAAGTTTAAACCAGGCCCAGAAAGATTTGTTGCAAGTAAAGGACTTCACTTCCGCTCGAAAATCGATTCTACGCCAAGAGTGCAGTAATCTAGACGGAACTTTTTCTGAGATGCCGGTTGTACCGCCAAACGCAGCGGAGAGCGTTCCTTACTACTCTTGTGCAAAAGCCATGATTCTGAAAAAAATAGACGGGTTGAAGACAGAGACTTTTTCAAATCTACTTCTCCCTGCCGACGGCAGCGAAATGAGGTGGAAGCACCCGACAACCGGCGAACCTTTAGTGGTTGGTATCGTCTACCCCTAGATTGCAAATTCATAAGTTGTAGCGGTATAATTGATTTGTCTTTTTAATTCACAGCATCATTTACAATTGATTGGGGGCATTATGGGTGACGAAAACTCGTTTGAACTTCCTAAGGCGAATGAAAAACTTTCTTATAAGTTTATTTTAGACTCGGTGAAAGATCAGTTGTTCAAGAAAGATCCGAGTGATGCGACTTTTGAAGAGCCGGTTGCCGAAGAAACGGTTGTGGCTGCGCCCTCTGTTCCGATAGAAAAAGAAGTCGCGGAATCGAATTGTGGATTTCAAGCGGAGCTTCCGAACCTTCACGAAGTGCCTTTAGAATCGGGCTCTATGGAGCAAATTAAGCCGCTCGCGCTTGAACCGGGAAAAAAATATTTTAGAATTGGAGAAGTTTCGGAAGTGATTGGTGTTGAGCCGTATGTGCTTCGTTATTGGGAGTCGGAGTTTTCAACGATTCGTCCGATTAAATCTTCGAGTGGACATCGAGTTTATAGTCGGAAGGATGTCGAGACTTTGCATTTGATTCGCCACCTGCTGCATGTCGAGAAGTTTAGTATTAAAGGGGCTAAGAAGCGTCTGCATGAGCGGAAGAAAGAACTGGCCGCGACTCAGGTGAACCATACGGCGCCTTTGAAGGAAATGGTTTCGGAGTTGAAAGAGTTGATTCATTTGATTCGTCAGCCTTACTAAATCTAATTTTAATCTTAGTCTTAAGGTTAATCATTAGTCGAATGATTAACCTTAAGACTAAGATTAACCTTTTTTCATTTGCGAGCTCAAAGTTGGACTCGAGCGGTGAGCGGTTGTGGGTATCTCTCGGCGTATCCTGCAATGACTTGCTCGGCTTCGTCGATGGATTTTGTGCGGAAAATGGTTTTCCAAAAGTCGTGTCCGAATTCGAGCCATTTGTGGCCGACTCCGATGTGATACTGCAGGCGTTCTAAAGAAGCCTGACTGTCTCCGAAATATTTTTTGAGAAGTCCGCAGAGGATCAGGATAGATTTAAAATACTCTCTTCCTTCCTCTTCTCGCGTTCTCGGAATGGGAATGCCTTCGGTGTCTAATCCCAGTCTCTCAGCGACCTGGAGAAGAATCCACGGCCTTGCAATCGCAGCGCGTGCGAACATCGCACCGTCGGCTTGATGCTCCTGAATCACTTCCATCGCATCGTCGACCGTTTGGATATCTCCATTAGCGACAACCGGAATGCGTCTTTCTTTTGCGATTTTTCCGATGATATCCCATTGGGCCGGGCCTCGGTGTCTTTGGCCTCGCGCTCGACAATGAAGCGTCATCCAATCTGCTCCAGCAGCCTCCATTTTTTCTGTAAATGAGAGTAAGTAATCTAATTCCACGGTATCGCCGAACCCCGCGCGCAACTTCACGCTCACCGGCACGGTAGAATGTTTCTTTGCGTAGCTCACCACTTTTGCAGCGTATTCTTTATCGCCCATGAGTAAAATTCCCCAGTTGTGCTGAAGGGTTTTTCTCGAGGGACATCCCATATTGATGTCAAATCCCCAGGGATTTAAAGACATGAGTTTTTTGATGCTATCGCGGATGAGGTCTTCTTCATTTCCTAAAAGCTGCGGGATGAAAAACTTTTCCTCGTAAGCGCAAAATAATCTATCCGCTAAATCAAGGCGTTGATTGGGAATGCGTCTTGTGGAAAGCATCTCGGTAAAAATCAACGGATTCATTTTCTTCGGTGTGTAATGCCGAATAAGCTCTCGGAAGGCGACATGGCTAATCCCCACCATGGGCGCAATCATAAAAGGGCAATCAATGCCTAAAGTATTGAGTCGAGTTTTCGGGAAACCGGTTTGCACTGAGATGAGATGACATGAAGACGGGGATTTGAAAACTTCCTTTTATTTCGTGACGACATAAAAAAAAGCGGCACCTAAGTGCCGCTTTTCATTAGAGATTCATTAAATGCTTATTTTGTAAATTCGCATTTGGATTCGAACTTTGTTTCGCCTTTAACACCCGTGATGTTAACAAGCAATTTTCCGCCATCCAATTTCACTTCTTCTTTCATCATGAGTCCATTGCAAGATTCGTCGATAGCGAGTTTTTTTCCACCACCGGCAATGTGCAAGGTCAAAAGATTGTGGTCTTTGTTCCAGTGAGATTCAATGCTTCCGCCAAAGGTTGTTGAAGGAGCGCCCGGAATTGAGCCGCCGCCACTGATCACACCGCCGATAGGAAGAATCATTTTTCCGTGATCGCTTTTCACTTCGATGAACTCACAACCTTTTTGTTTGAGTTCGAAGGACTCTTCTTTATTCGTTCCACCTTTTGCGCAAGTTCCTTTCCAGTTTCCTGTAAAATCGGCGCAAGCATCTGTCGAACCTCTTTGGTTCATATCAACCGATGGATTGAGATCAAGCGTTTCTAAAAAAGATGTCGGTGCAGCTGACACATTTAAAGAAGCGGCAAACGCTGTTGCTATTGTGATGAGTGTTAGTTTTTTCATTGTTGTTTTCTCCTGATGAGTTTCAGTTTGTGGAGAAATTCTAAGAAGCAATCAAAGAAAGATCAATACCCACTCGGTCAGGATTTTGTTAAAAACTTTGATGAGTACGGCTTACGACTTTTTAAAGCTGGCACGACGGAGTCGGTCATTGATTGCAAGTCCCAAGCCCTCATTCGGACACGCGTAGGCGATAATGCTGTCGAGGGAAAGTGAGTCGAGGTTTCGAAGCGAGCTGTACAAATTAGACGCGGCTTCTCGTAAATCTCCACTTGGGGAAAGTTTTTCAATCCCTTTAAAATCGTAAGCATCTCTTGGCGTACTCAAACACAGAACTCCCACCTTCCCTTTCAATTCCGGAAGCGATTCGGAAGCTTCAATAAAATAAAGCGTAGTCCGAGGAGCATAATGTTTTTCGAGCATTCCTGGCGCAATCGATTTTGCATTCGAAGCGGCCACTTGAATCGGACCAATCACACTCTCAATTTGAGCAAGCGTCACTCCTCCTGCGCGGAGAAGTGTGGGCGTTTCGTCCAAAAATCCAACAATGGTCGACTCGACTCCTACGCGAGAAGATCCTCCGTCTAAAATCAGAGGTGCCAAAGAACCGAAACTTTCTTCCACGTGAAGAGCAGTCGTCGGACTGATGGCTCCGAAAGGATTTGCACTGGGAGCCGCAAGCGGAAAACCTGTTTTTTGAATGACTTCCTTGGCGATCGGATGCGAAGGACAGCGGATGGCAACACTTTGCAAACCACCTGTGGTCAGCGAAGGAACTTTTTTTGACTTGGGTAAAACAAACGTAAGCGGTCCCGGCCAAAAACTTTGAGCCAACTTTAAAGCTTTTTCTGGAAATTCCGTCGTTAATTCTTTGGCTTGTTCGATGTGATGCACGTGAACAATTAAGGGGTGATCAATCGGACGTTTTTTGAGTTCATAAATTTTTGCGACGGCGGTTTTGTCCAATGCGTTTGCGGCCAGGCCGTAAACAGTCTCGGTTGGAATCGCAACCAGCTCTCCCTTTTGCAAGGTTTGTATTGCCAGATTGATATCTTTTGTAATCACGCGTTTTGTTTAGCTCAATGTCTCTAAAATGTCCCTCTTTTTTTATTGAGCTTCATCAGTCGACAAAAGGGTCTGAATCACACACGAATTTCGCAGCCTAAAACGCACCAGTTTCCTTTTGGTTAAATCAGAGCTGAAGTGCACCTATAAAAATTTCATGCCTTTTTATTTTACGCGAAAGTTTATGCGAAACTCTTGGAAAAGCCCACTGGCCAATGAATTGCAAAACCTCTTATCAAGTATGTAAGTCCTTACATACTCAAAACACTCTGGCTCAGCGCAAGCGGATTTTTTTCAATGGGGAAAAAGGATCGGCGGAGCTATACCTCCAGCGCAAGGCCATCAGGAAGGGAAACGATCATGACAAATTGTCGACAAATCATGTTGGGACTCCTTCTGATATCGTCTGTAGTTTTGGCAGACGACGTCAGTCTAGGAATTCCTGGATACGGCGGAACCGGATGTCCGCAAGGATCCGCTTCGGCCGTTTTAAGCCCGGATGCTAAACAGCTGAGCATTCTATTTGATTCCTACTCGATGGAAGCAAAGGGCTCAAAAACAGTGGATAGAAAAACCTGCAATGTAGCGATCCCCATTCATGTCCCGAATGGACTGAGTGTCTCTATCTTGCAAGTCGACTATCGTGGCTATAACAGTCTTCCTCGTGGCGGTTCTTCGGAACTGGGAGTGGAATATTTCTTCGCAGGCGTGAAAGGACCTGCAATGACAAAAACCTTCAATGGCGCGCTGGATTCAGACTTCTACGTCTCGAATAAACTTGCGGCAACGGCACTCACCTGGTCTCCTTGCGGAGCGGATGTGAATCTTCGCATCAACACCAGTATGCGAGTCCGTACGAATCCTCGAGGGGATCAAGCCATCTCTTCTATCGATAGTATCGATATGAGTGCAGGGCTTGTTTACCTCTTGCAATTCAGAACCTGTCGTTAAAATCATTCTGGGGCCCGGATGATCTGGGCCCCTTTAAAAAAAAGAAATCGGAGGCGGTATGAAACTGAGTCAGATAACGTTTAAGGCCATGATTATCCTGGCCGCGTCCGTTCTCAGAGCGGATAACTTGGTGCTGGTCGAAGGCGAAGGAAATCAAATCAATCTCTCGGGAGTGACGATCGGAACGCCCGTATTTGCAGGAACCGGTTGCGCAAAAGGAACGGTTTATCCGCTTCTCGATTTGGAGAAAGGTGAACTGACTGTCCTCTTCGATGACTTTTTTGTTGAAGCCGGAGGATCGCTTCGTCTCGCTCGAAAAAACTGTGCGCTTTCCATTCCGATTCATTTACCGGAAGGCGTTGGAGTGGCTTTAATCGGCGAGAGAATCGAAGGTTTTAATTATCTCCCTGACGGCGCTTCGACGGTTCTGAATACCGAGTCTTTCCTCGCAGGATCCAAGGGAGAAGTGCTTTCGACTCACTTTGAAGGCTCTTTAGAAGAAAGCTTCTCGGTTGAAAAAAGCACGACCGTCGGTGACCTATCTCAAACGTGCTGCGGCCAAGATGCCAACCTAAGAGTGAATACGAGCCTCCGAGTGAAAACAAATTCCTACGGAGATTACGCGCTTGCGGCAATCACCCGCATGGGCGAAAGCTCGAATAGCTTGGTTTACCAGCTTCAGTTCTCCCACTGCGGCCAATAAGACGAAGGAATTGCTGGAAGTTTCACTTCCGGCAATTCTTGTTTTGTAGTGATGTGCATGCACTGCTTCAAACTTGTATTCTTCGCTCAGAATGAGATAATAGAGTCACCACACCGGCTCGAGCTCCGAGCGAAATTTGGGCGTTTAAAGCCCACGAAAATTCCACCATGCACAAATTAGTTTTCTTCACTTTGATATCGGCTTCTTGTTTTTCTCAACCTTTAAGTTGGCAGTCGGCGGTTCAGGAGACTGAGAAAAATAATTCTGAACTTCAAAGCATGATCCATAAATTGAATTCGGCCGATGCGACGGTTAATTCTCAATATTCCAATTTTCTTCCCACGCTCACAGGAACGTTAGGTTACACGTACGGATCTTCTACGACCAATCAAGGTTCCACTACCGCTTTCGACTCTGGAAGTGACGCCACTTCGCGCTATACGGCGCAACTCACAGCGACCGAAAATCTCTTTTCGGGTTTTCAGGATGCCGCCAAAATTTCGCAACAAAAATCGATTCGACAAGGAATTGCGGCAACGCTAACGGCGAGTAAAGCAAAAATTAGCTACGATTTAAAATCGGCATTTGCTTCGGCGTTTTATGCACAACAATCGGTTTCTTTAAGCCAATCTGTCAGCGAGAGAAGGCACCAGAATTTAAGACTGGTTGAACTGAGATACAGCAGTGGCCGCGAGAACAAAGGCTCGGTTCTTCTCTCAAAAGCCTATTACGAACAAGCAAAACTCGACGTGATGATTTCGACGAACTCAACGGGTACCTCTAAACTTGCGCTCGCAAAAGTTTTGGGAAGAGATACCTGGGACAACTTAGAAATTGAAGGCAAGCCCCCTCTCAATGCAAAGCCCAAAGAAAATCTTCCTTTAAGAAAAATCATTGAGACTAGTCCCGCTTACCTCCAAGCGGTTGCAGATGAAGAAGCGTCCGAGAGTGCAATTGTTGTCGCCCGGTCAGGATTTTTCCCTTCTTTAAACCTCTCGGCTAGCACAACGAACTCAGCGACAACCTTTTTTCCCTCGAATAACCGCTGGTCGATCGGAGCGTCACTCTCGTTTCCTTTCTTTTCCGGAGGGCGTGACTATTTCGCTACCCGAAGCGCTATCGAGTCTTCAAAGGCGGCTCAATTGACCCGCGCAAATATCTTAAGAGATGGCATTTCAAAACTTGGAAAAAGCTATACCGATCTTGAAGAAGCGATCCAGAAACTGGAAGTGGATAAGGCTTTCGAAGCGGCCGCACAAATTCGTGCGAAAATTGCTCGGGAAAAATACAATAATGGTCTGATGACGTTTGAAGATTGGGACATCATCGAAACCGACTTAATCAACCGTCAAAAAAGTCTTTTACAATCCGAACGTGACAGCACGATTGCTGAAGCGAATTGGGAGCAAATCCAGGGAAAAGGGGTCTTTCAGTGACACGCGCTAAAAAAATTACGCTCTTCGGGACACTTTTCGTCTTGCTCGCAGGGACGGCTCTTTACTTTGCCTTGATTAAAAAATCTTCAGACGTCGCAAAAGATCGCGCCATTACAATTAAGAAAGGCGATCTTTCGATTACGATCCTCGCAACGGGGACAGTCCAAGCGGAGAACCGCGTGGAAGTAAAACCACCGATCAACGGTCGAATCGAGGAAATTTTTGTTGAGGAAGGCGCACAGGTGAAAAAAAATACTCGCCTCGCTTTGATGAGTTCAACTGAACGGGCCGCCCTTTTAGACGCGGCACTTGCAAAAGGCCAAGCTGAATTAAAGCAGTGGGAAAAACTCTATCCGCCCACTCCCATCCTTGCGCCTATCACGGGAACGATCATCCAACGGAATGTAGAGACAGGCCAAAGCTTTACCTCTCAAGACGCAACTTTTGTGATGTCAGATCGCCTTACCGTCAAAGCTCAAGTGGATGAAACCGATATCGCGCAAATTAAACTAAAGCAAAGTGCAAAAATTACCCTCGACGCATATTCGAACCAATCGTTGAATGCGACCGTGGACCAAATCGCTTTTGACGCAAAGACCGTGAATAATGTCACAACCTATGTCGTTGATGTCCTTCCGGAGAATGCCCCCGATTTTATGCGCAGTGGAATGACGGCCAATGTCTCTTTCGGAATTGATTCGAGGAAAGATGTCGTGCTTCTTCCCGCAGATGCGCTTCGGTATCACAAAGACCGGAAGTTCGTAAAAATTAAAGTAAACGAAGAGGTCAGTGAAAAAGAAATTGAAACGGGTTTAACGGACGGAAAATTCTTTGAAGTGACCTCAGGCTTATCCGAGGGAGATATCGTTCTTGCCCCTAACTTTAAAAGCGAAGGGAAAGGAAATAAAGGCGGAAGTCCTTTCTCTCCGAACACCGGTCGTTCGCGCACAAGATCATGATTCGAATCTCTCACATCTGGAAGTCCTACCATTTAGGCGAGCATACCGTGCACGCGCTGAAAGATCTGTCGCTGGAAATCGAACAGGGTGATTACGTCGCGATTATGGGACCGTCGGGATCTGGTAAATCCACACTCATGCATTTGATTGGGCTTTTGGACGTTCCCACTTCGGGGAGTTACCAGATCTATGATCAAGAAGTTTCAAAGCTTGGAGAAGACGAGCTCGCGGGAATTCGCAGTCGAGTCCTCGGCTTTATTTTCCAGCAATTCAATCTGATTTCGCGAATGAGCGCGGGCGAAAACGTAGCTCTACCCTTACTTTATTCGGGGAAAACGGCGGAGAATCAAAGGGGAGCTGAACTCTTAGGTACCGTGGGGTTAGGAAACCGGGTTTTTCATCGACCGAACGAACTCTCCGGAGGACAGCAACAGAGAGTCGCAATTGCACGTTCGTTAGTGAATCAGCCGTTGATGATTCTTGCAGACGAACCGACAGGAAATTTAGATTCGAATTCAGAACAAGAGATTTTAGAAATCTTAAAAGCTTTAAATGACAAAGGCATTACGATTGTCATGGTGACTCATGAAGAAGAAGTAGGCCAAAAGGCAAAACGTTTGATCCGAATGCGCGATGGAGTGATCCAATCAGATGAGCGGTTAATACCCATCAATGTAAAAGAAGGCAGTAAGCTAGCGCCTTCCGCCGCTGCCGCACCTCGTAGCTCATGGTCAGATACGTTTGAATATGTCCGTCAGGGTTTTAAGACGCTGTTTGCAAATAAAGTTCGCACCGGACTATCGATGCTCGGAATTTTGATTGGCGTCGCGGCGGTGATTGCAATGCTTGCGATCGGCAAAGGCGCTCAAAAAGACATTGAAAGCCGCCTAGCTTCACTGGGATCGAATCTCTTAGTTTTAAGAGCAGGCGCCGTTCGGGTTGGCGGAGTCTCACAGGAATCGGGCGCAACGACTCGATTGACTTTAGAAGATGTGCAAGCGCTTAGAGAAAATATCTCCTCTATAAAATCACTCGCTCCTAGCGTCACGGGACGAATCCAAGTCACTTACGAAAATAAAAACTGGAGCACCCAGGTTCAAGGAACCCTCCCGAGCTATGCCGAAATCAGAGCCTCGCCCGCACAGATTGGAAGGTTTTTTACCGAAGAAGAAAATCAAACTCGCAATCGCGTCGCTCTGATTGGCACTACCGTTCAGCGGGAGCTCTTCGGAGATAAAAATCCCATCGGCGAAATGATTAAAATTAATAAAGCGAGCTTTCAAGTCATCGGAATTTTGCAGGAGAAAGGCGCCAGCGGAGGGTTTCGAGACCAAGACGATAACATTGTAGTTCCCATTTTGACTGCAATGCACCGGTTGCTGGGCAAAGAATACGTCGATTCTGTGGATATCGAAATTAAAAGTGCTGAGGAAATTGATTCTGCACAAGAAGATATTTTAAGCCTGATGAGTAGTCGTCACCGTATGGCGCTCTCCCAGCAGCAGGGCGGAGGTTTTGAGATTCGCAATATGGCCGATGTGCAAGAGGCCTTGTCAGAAAGTAGCAAAACGATGTCAATGTTACTTGCCTCAATCGCCGGGATTTCACTCCTCGTGGGCGGAATTGGAATTATGAATATCATGCTCGTTTCAGTGACCGAACGAACAAAAGAAATCGGCCTAAGAAAAGCCATCGGCGCGAAAAGAGCAGACATTCTAACCCAGTTTCTATCCGAGTCCGTTGTCGTCACAACCGTCGGCGGCGTCATCGGCATCGTCCTCGGCTGGGCCATCACCGTAGCCATTTCTTACTTCGCAGGCTGGAGCACTTCAGTCTCCATGCAATCTGTTCTACTCGCTTTTATTTTCTCAAGCGTTGTCGGAATTGTGTTTGGGATATATCCCGCCCGCAAGGCTTCACTCCTAAATCCGATTGATGCCCTCAGATTTGAATAGCATATTCGGTGATAGACGACGGCTGGATGCCACAGCCGGGGTCCGCTTTGCCCGACTGCCGCGATGCCGCCAACTGCGAGCAGCCAACCGCGAACCGCAGGGAAAGCCCCTCACTCGAGAGCTTTGCAGAGGTTGTAGAGGTGACGTGCTAGTTTATCTGTGAGTTCGTTTAGTTCTGCGTTTTGGATATTTAAGAGTTCTAGGACCGCCATCGACTCTCTGAAACTCCCCAAGGAAATCCTGTAGAATCTTGCCCGTTCCTTAGCAGTTGGCTTAGCCGACCCCTCAGCTAAGTTCAAAGCGACACTAGAAGAAGCCCGCTGTAACTGCCCTTTTAAGTGGCTAGGAATTTTCAACGAAGAAACCCTCCTGTAAAACTGAACGGCCAATTCATATGTTCTGAAACGATTCATTGATTTTTTCTCCTTCCGAAAAAAATGGTTTGCACCCCGATGAAAACCATTTTTTTCGGAAGGAGAAAAAATCAATGAATCGTTTCAGAACCTATGAATTGGCCGTTCAATTTTACAGGAGGGTTTCCTCGTTGAAAGTTCCAAGCCACTTAAGAGGGCAGTTACAGCGGGCTTCTTCTAGTGTCGCTTTGAACTTAGCTGAGGGATCGGCCAAGCCAAGCGCTAAGGAACGAGCAAGATTCTACAGGATTTCGCTCGGGAGTTTTAGAGAGTCGATGGCAGTCTTAGAACTCTTAAATATTCAAAACTCGGAATTAGATGAGCTTACAGATAAACTCGCACGACATCTTTTTAACCTTTGCAGAGCTCTCGAATGAGAGGGCTTTTCCCGCGGTTCGCGGTTGGCAGCTCGCAGTTGGCGGCATGGCGGCAATCGGGCAAGGCGGACTGCGGTTGCGGCAACTGTGATGCGTAGCTGCGAACTGCTTCTACTTCTACTTCTCTTCAGGCAATTTCTTGTCACGCCAAGTCTTAATCCCACCATCCATTGAGAAGACTTTGGTATATCCCATCTTCTGCAGAGCATCAGCTGCGAGCGCGGATCGAAATCCTCCGCCACAATACAGAACAATTTCAGTTTGTTTGTCAGGGATAGTGACTTCAACATCTCGTTCGATGACGCCCTTGCCCAAATGGATTGCGCCTTTGGCTCGTCCTGCTTTCCATTCGTCGTCTTCTCTGACATCGACAAATACAAAGCTTTCTTTGTTTTGAATTTTTTTTACGACGTCGTCGACGCTAAGTTCATGGATATTTTTTTTCGCTACATTTACAATGTCTAAGAAGGCCGGAGAATGTTTCATTCGTAAGAAATTATATTGGGATCCTCTCTAAATCAACGACATAACTTTTTACTGCTTTGCGACAAATAAAATCGGCGCCGTTTCGCCGTCGATGCGCACCATGTCTATGTAAAAAATTTATGTTCTCTTCAATTTTATCGTCGATTGTGCTGAAAAAATTTTGGCCCCGCAATTGCTGTGATGCATGAATGGGGTGAAAAAAATAACAGTAGAATCACCTGACAAATAATTAAAAAACCCTTAGCGTGTAGGAACTTTCATGAAGACAGTGCTCATCGTATTTGGAACTCGTCCAGAAGCCATTAAGATGGCTCCCATAGTACAGTCAATCAAATCATCTCCCTATCTTAAAGCGATCACTTGTTCCACCGGACAACATCGAGAGATGCTCGACCAAGTCCTCGATATTTTTTCGATGACGCCTGATTACGATTTGAAACTCATGCAACCCAATCAAGATCTTTATTCGATTACTTCCGGTTGTCTTTTGAAAATGCGCGAAGTCCTAAACGCGGTGAAACCCGATGCGGTATTAGTGCAAGGCGATACGACAACCGCTTTTGCGACTGCACTCGCTGCATTCTACGAAAAAATTCCAGTCGGACATGTTGAGGCGGGGTTACGAACTTACGATAAGTACTCACCGTTTCCAGAAGAAATCAATCGTCATCTCATTACGCCGATTGCGGACTGGCATTTTGCGCCGACCCAGGATTCGGTTTTGAATTTAGAGAATGAAAATGTCTCGAGCGAAAAAATATTTCTTACGGGCAATACCAGTATTGACGCGTTGAAGTGGGTCGCCGAACGTTCGGACCTTTCCGAACGCTTTGTGAAACTGATCGGCAATCGAAAACTCATTTTGATGACGGCTCACAGACGCGAAAACTTTGGAAAGCCGCTAGAAAGAATTTTTTCAGCGGTCAGAGAGTTCGCTGAAACCCATCCTGACTTTCATATCGTTTATCCCGTACACCGAAATCCCAATGTGACTTTGCCCGCAGCTCAATGGCTGAGCCAAATTCCAAATGTCTCGCTCGTCGAACCTCTAGGTTATCTGGATTTGGTTTCGCTCATGAAGCAAGCGCATCTCGTTTTGACCGATTCGGGAGGCCTTCAAGAAGAAGCTCCGACTTTAGGAAAACCTGTCTTAGTCTTGAGAGAGAGTACGGAACGTCCCGAGGCAGTGAAAAGTGGGACGGCGATTCTGGTTGGATCGGATCCTAAACTGATTTTGAAACGTCTCACCGAATTGTCTTCGAGCAGCTCGAGACTTTATCGATCGATGGCGCGCGCAATCAACCCGTTCGGATCAGGACATGCGGCTTTAGCGATTACTCGTATTCTAGAAAGAGAACTGGGAGAGGTCGAAGGAGTTCAACCTCCAAAAAGAATGGCGATGGCCGGTTTTGCAAATCTCCGCAGATTTGCCAGAGCCTCGAGCGAAATTTCTTTATTTAGGACGTTTTCGGCCTTGCTAGGTTTTTCTTCCAGTACTTTTTGAGCACTTGGATCAAATCGTTTGAAGTCTGATTGGTTTGATTTCGCATTTTAGTGCCTTTACGGTAATCAAATTCGTTGTAGGTGATCCCTTTCCAACTCGATTCCCATAACCAGTAAGCGTAACTCACGCCAGAGTTTTCTAAGGTGCTCATCTGCGTATCGAGGTAACTCGTCGCGCCCTTTTCCCATCGCATCACTCCGAATTCGTTGACTGCCACAGGGGCATTATTTTTTTGCATGAATGTTGCGACCGGTTTCAAGTAATTCGCCAGCCAGCTTGAATTAAATCTTTCTCCGCCCGGTAAAGTCCCGGGGTAACTGATTTTTAGCGAAGAAGTTTGGTGAGTGTACTCATAAGGCGCATAGTGGTGAATGGTGTAAACCGTTTTTGTGTCTTCCATCAAGGGCGTATGTTCGAGCCAGTAGATGCTACTCCAGTCCATGGTTCCCACGAGCACGGGTGTGTTTTCGTCAACACTGCGAATTGCTTTGGTAATATTCCGCGCAAGAGGTGCAAAGTCATATAGCGAGTCTTTGTACTTCGAGTAGAAATCCACCGGGTTATCATTTTTTAAAAGGACTGCATTACTGTTCGGCTCTACCATTAAGTCGTATCCCACGACGTTGACAGAACCTGCATAGCGTTGCGCCGTAAATTTCCACATCTCAACCCATGCATTCTGCGCGTCGGCACTTTTCCAAACATCGTTATTGGCTTTAGAGTCGCCGTCAGAAAAAGACGCCTCGTTTTTACCAGGCCCTGTTCGAAAGCTAATGACGGCGTAAAGATTCGCTTTGGCAATTTTTACAAGAAGCGCATCCAAATTTGCAACGGCATCGGGATCTACCTTATAAGGCGCTGTTTCGGTATACAGCCCAGGGTGAGAAATATTGACGTAGTTGGCTCCCCAAGAGGAGAGCGTATCAAAATCTTTTTGAGTATAAGGAGGACCGACAGGATCGGTTCCAAATCCATCGCCGTCGACGGCGCGATCAGTTTTTTTCTGCCAGATATTGGCGCCGCGTAAACACGTTTTCGCTCGCCACAGATCCCATTTTGTTTTGACTTGCGAGCAACTCGTCGGAATCGGTGAAGAAGAGATCGCTTTATGCGAAGCACATCCGAATAGGACAAGAAAAATGAAGATTCTTTGACAAAGATTGATAAAATGTTTTTTTGTTGCCATGCATTAACGTAATCGACTTGTTGCGTTACGATCTTTAGTGAAATCTCCTTGAAAATTCTTCAGAGAAGAACTTCAGTGGTAAGGTCAGAAAGTCCCTGAATTCGAATACCGATTGTGCGAGAATCGACATATTTTTCGTGGCATGGCGATTGCTGAGGATTAGAGGTTGGAAATGAAGCTCTTGGTACTATCACTTTTTTTTTCGCATCTCAGTTTCGGTGCTATTTCAAACAATTGGTACACCGAGGACGCCTTTTTAGATCGTGAAAATATTTACGCGAGCCTGTTGCGGTTTAGAAGTGAGATTCCTGTGACCTCATTTGTTTCTCCGTACGTCACCTTCGGAAGTGATTTGCAAACACCAACCAGTCAGATCTCAAACGTCACGGCAAGTTCGTATGCTTTTGGGGGACCGGGGGTAAAACTTAATTATTTAAACGCTCAACTCTTTTCTGAGTTAAGAGGACGGGCATACTATCAGGGAAATCAAAATCAAAAACTGCTCGATGCACGTGTTCTCCTCGCCATGGGAAAGTATTCAGATATTGCTTTAGCAGAAGGGCGATCGCTTCTGGGGTTTTACGAGCTCTATTCAGAAACGCTCTACACTTCAGCGGACGAAAATAACGTGATCGAAGCTGCATATGCACGGACGGGTTTCCGAAAGCCTGTTTTGAAAGAGCTTTTTATCGATTCCTACGTCGAACCCTTTTTCGCGCTCGATAGGGTCGGACATTTTTACAATAATTTGGTGGATCTCAAACTGAGTTTACGCTTTCTGTACGCAATCCCCGGCTTTTCATTCAGCCTCACGGGTTCGTATCTTTTTAATGCCTATTTGGATCAGGCGACCTTCGAAAATAATCCCTATCGCGATCAACATTCTGGATTTAAGATTCTCTTGGTTGCGGGAGGAACGTTTTGAACTGGGATTGGTTGCATTCCCTATTGTGGGTTTATCCGGTGCTCATCGGCTTCGGGATTTTTTATCTCATCTTCGGATTGGATGACCTCTTTATTGACGTCGTTGCTTGGATCAATGTCCAGGGACCTCGCGAACTCTCCCCGAGAATGCTTAAAAAGATGGCGATGCAAAAACAGAAGCGCATCGCCATTATTGTTCCCGCCTGGAAAGAGGGACAGATTATTGACCGAATGCTCCTCGGCAATCTGCAGCGAATTGAATATCAAAACTACGATTTCTTTGTGGGCGTCTATCCGAATGATTCAGAAACGTGCAACGCCGTTGAAAAGGCGGCGGCCATCGATGCGAGAATTCATCCGGTTATCAATTGCCGGCCAGGACCGACCTCTAAAGGACAGATTTTAAACTACGTGGTCGACCAAATCTTAGAATACGAGACCGCACACGGAGTGATTTTCGATGCACTGCTCATGCAAGATTCCGAAGATGTCATTCATCCCAAAACTTTGCCCCTCGTGAATGTTTTTTTAAAAAAGTATGACTTCATTCAGGTCCCGGTTTTTTCGCTTGATCTAAATCTTTTTCAGCTCGTCGGTGGAACCTATGTCGATGAGTTCTCGGAACACCATACCAAAGATATTTTAGTCCGTTCGCAACTCAATGCTGCAATCCCATCGGCAGGCGTGGGAACCGCTCTAAGCCGCGCTTTGTTCATAAAAGTTCGTGAGCGAAACAAGGGCTCGCTTTTAAACGAAAATACCGTCACTGAAGATTATGAACTCGGAGTAACGGCTCACGCCCTCGGTTTTTTGGCAAAGTTTTGTTGTTTTTATTATCAGCAAAATCAAAAAAAGGAATTCATAGCGACTCGCGAGTACTTTCCCAAAAAATTTATGCGTTCGGTCCGCCAAAAAACGAGATGGACCACGGGAATTGCGCTCCAAGGGCACCGTAATCTCGGCTGGGTTGGAAAACTTTCTAACCGGTATTTTCTGTTTCGAGATCGCAAAGGGATCTTAACAAATATTGCGACCTTCATTGGTTACCCGATTGTATTTTTAGCGGTGCTTCTTCAATTAAACGGTGTAGAATTTCCATTTCGAGATGGAATTTTTTATTACATCTTATTTGCAAACCTATTCCTGATGATCAACCGACTGTTTCAAAGAGCGTTAAGTGTTTACAGAGTCTACGGAGCCGCGCCGCTTTTAACGCTGCCTCTGCGTTGGCCGATTGCAAACTTAATCAATTGTCTTGCGACCGTGCGTGCGCTTTACCAGTATCTCATTGCGCTCTATACTAAAAAGACAATCGCCTGGGTGAAAACAGAGCACGAGCTTCCCGAACTTTTTTCAGGCGTTCCTGCGAGGCCACATCCCTAAACTATGAAATGGGTTCTTCTCTTACTTTTGAGCCTTTCGCAAAATCTCACCCCGACTCATGCATCCAATCCGTGCGTGCAAATCTATTACGACCGGGTTCAAGGATTTGGTTTTGGGCGCTCCATTATTATTCCACTGCAAAATTTATTAGGACATTTTCCGAACTACGAGCGACATATACTTCCCGTGGACCAGTATCAAAAGGGAGATTTCGAAAAATGTCCTGCGAGTGTTTATTTAGGAAGCTATTTCGATAACACATTGCCAGAAGATTTCTTAAATGACTTTTTGACGACTCAAAAGAGAGTGATGTGGGTAGGCTACAACGTTTGGAGAATGGGAGAGGAACGTCTTAAAAAAGCATGGGGTGTCACCTATTCAAAAATCGAAGGCCTCAATTGGGAGAAAAAGGATTTAAAGGGACATCCTGGATTCTATAAAGATTACGAATATCGTGGAGAAGTTTTTCACAAGTACGGAGAACTGACTAAAGAAGGGTTTGTGGGCGCCTGGGAACTCGTTCACTTAACGCCCGTCGATCCAACGTTTCAAGCCGTATCTTGGGCGGTCCATTCCACCACGCGAGAAAAAGCGCCTTACATCATCCAAAAAGAAAATCGTTGGTATGTCGCCGATATCCCTTTTTCATTTATCAATGAAGAAGATCGTTATCTTATCTTCGCCGATCTCCTATTTGATTTTTTAGGAGAAAAACCGAAATATCCCAATGCCCATCCTGCTTTTGTTCGCTTCGAAGATTTACATCCGCTTATCAGCCCCTTTCAGTTAAGTAAAATTTTAGAAGTCACTCACAATGCAAAAATTCCTTACGCTTTATCCGTGATTCCGATTTTGCAAGATCCTTTCGGGGCTCTTCCTCCTCTAGGTGTTGCGAAAAGAGTTCCTCTCTCGGAGAGCGAAGTCTTCGTATCGACGCTTCACGATCATATTGAAAATGGCGCTTCCGTTCTTTTTCACGGAGTGACTCATCAAACTGAAAATGTAAAAAACCCTTTTAACGGTCTCAGCGGCGCCGATTGCGAATTTTGGGATTGCGTAAAAAATCAAGCTCTCGCAGGCGAAACCGCTTCTCGCTTTCTCGAAAAGCTCGAGATGGGGATTGATGAACTCGATAAACACCATTTACGACCCGAAGCGTGGATCACGCCTCACTACGTCGGTTCTCCCTTATCCAATGTTCTTTTTTCTGAAGTCTTTCTAAAAAATCTCGGCAGGACCACGTATTTCTTTTCCTCAAATAATTTAAAAGATCATTTAAAAGATGCGGATACCGTTGAAGCCTCAGGAAGTGTGGGCAAAGCCTCTCGCGCGGAGGTTTTGTCTCGGCTGACGGTCTCGCTTTTAGATTCTGTGCCTTCTATCGTGCAATTTTTCCCTTATGAAATTGAGGGGGATATCAACGGCGCCGTTTTTCTGCCGGAGAATGCGGGATTTGTTCAACCCGAACAAGTCGGGCAGGGTGGAAAAATTTGGAAAGTGGACGATATTTTGCGGGTTTTGAAACGTAATCTGGTTTTAAGAGATGCGTGGGGATCTTTCTTTTTGCATCCGTTTTTATTTAATACCGTCGAAAATGGAGGGCTTGCAAAATTTCCGGGAGACACTTCGGAAGTGGATAGGCTTTTCAGCGAGGCAAAAAAGATGGGCTACGAATTTGTCGATCTGAAAAAATGGCAGACCCGCCGCGATTCGAATTTTCGTAAAATTTTGGATGTCGAAAAAAAGTAAGAGTTCGTTTTAGGTTAACGAGAATCTTGTTTTTTCTGCGAGGACGAAGAGATTTGATGGGGAGCCTTCACCTGAGACCAATGATGAATCAAGTGAAGTGAGATCAAAATAAAGGCTAAGAAATAAAATTTTGTCACAGCCATCTATCGGCACATCGAGCCGGGAACCCAAGCTAAAACGATAACGCGTTGAGTTAGGTGACGTCAGATCCCTTGCTCTAGTTGAGTTCTCGTCCTACAATCAAAGAACTATTTTTTAAAAAGTTCGGAGAACACAGTGGGATATCTACTAGGCGTATCAGCATATTACCATGACAGCGCAGCTTGCCTTCTTAAAGACGGGCAAATCATCGCAGCGACCCAAGAGGAAAGATTTACCCGGAAAAAACACGACCACCGTTTTCCGATCCACTCCGTTCGGTATTGTTTGGATTTTGCAAAAATCAAAATTTCAGACATCGATGCGATTATTTTTTACGAAAAGCCTTTTGTGAAATTCGATAGGCTTTTGGAAACCTATATCGCGATCGCGCCGAGAGGACTCGGCTCCTTCTTAAAAGCAATGCCTCTGTGGATCAAAGAAAAACTTTTTCTAAAAAACACGATTTCAAAAGAACTCGAAGCCGAATTTGGAAAAAACATTCCTCGGATCACGTTTTCAGAACACCATTTATCGCATGCGGCCTCTGCGTTTTTTCCGAGCCCCTATGAAAAAGCCGCCGTTCTTTGTTTAGATGGCGTAGGAGAATGGGCAACGACGACCGCGTGGAGAGGAGAGGGCAATCAACTGACACCTATCTGGGATATTCGTTTCCCTCATTCGCTAGGCCTCCTCTATTCTGCTTTTACCTATTACACCGGCTTTAAGGTGAATTCGGGCGAGTACAAAGTGATGGGACTCGCTCCGTACGGAAAACCCACTTACGTTAAAACGATTTATGATCATCTCATCGACGTGAAAGAAGATGGTACTTTCAAGTTAAACATGGAGTACTTCGACTACCATACCGGTTTAAAAATGACGAACGGCAACTTTGATAAGCTTTTCGGAGGACCGCCACGTCCCAGAGAATCGCAAGTCTCTCAAAAGGAAATGGATTTAGCGCGTTCGGTTCAAGAAGTAACGGAAGAAATCGTTTTAAAACTCGCTCGCTCGCTTCACAAAGAAACGGGATTAGAAAATATCTGTCTCGCGGGTGGCGTGGCCCTCAACTGCGTCGCAAATGGAAGACTTTTGCGCGAAGGTCCCTTCAAAGGCGTGTGGATTCAACCCGCCGCTGGGGATGCCGGAGGCGCTCTGGGTGCCGTGCTTGCGGCCCACTATCAAAGTTTAAAAAATCCTCGCACTGTCAATTCGAGTCCCGATTCGATGGTCGGATCGTACTTAGGGCCTGAATATTCGGACCAAGAGATCAAAACGTATCTCGAAAAAGAAAAAATCCCATATCAATTCTATCCTGAGGGCGAAGTGTTTGATCGCGTCGCGACCGATATGAGCGAAGAAAAAGTCATTGGATGGTTCCAGGGACGGATGGAGTTTGGACCGCGTGCCCTTGGAAATCGCAGCATCATTGGGGATGCCCGCTCCAGCAAAATGCAATCGATTATGAACTTGAAAATCAAGTTCAGAGAGAGTTTCAGACCTTTCGCTCCCTCTGTGTTGAAAGAGAAAGTCTCTGACTATTTCGAGCTCGACGCCGAAAGCCCTTATATGCTTCTCGTCGCTCCCGTTAAAAAAGAAAGACGATTTGAGCTGACTAACGACGAAAAAGGTCTCTTCGGAATTGACCTGCTCAATACGAAACGTTCGGATATCCCGGCGATTACACATGTCGACTATTCGGCCCGTGTGCAGACGGTCGATGAAAAAGTGAATCCGCCTTATTATAAGTTGATTCAGTCTTTCGAAAAACAAACGGGTTACGGGGTCATCGTAAACACTTCTTTCAATGTGAGAGGAGAGCCTATCGTTTGTACGCCTGAAGATGCCTATCGCTGTTTTATGCGAACCGATATGGACACGCTTGTTCTCGGAAATTGCGTTTTAAACAAGACCGAACAACCCAAGAATCCGCAAGATGAAGCTTGGAAAACAGAGTTCGAATTAGACTAGGAAAAATTTTATGGTAGATAGCATTTCAATCACTGGACTTAAACAAGCCTTCGTAAAATCAGGCGAAGCTAAAAATAAAGAGCTTCGTAACTTTGGATTAATCATGGCCGCTTTTTTCGGAATTGTTTTGGGCGTCCTTCCGATGCTCATTAAAAAATCCGATATCAAAGTTTGGACAGTGATTGTCGCCGTCGCTTTTTTACTTCCCAGCTTAACTTATCCCAAAGCGCTAAAATGGCTCTACCAGTTTTGGATGCTGATAGGACTCGTTCTGGGTTGGATCCAAACCCGCATTATCTTAAGCGTGATCTATTTTGGTCTGGTGACCCCCATCGCTTACTTTATGAGACTTCGTGGAAAAGATATCTTAAACATGAAGCTCGATAAAGCAGCAACGACTTACCGAAACACCGATGACTTACAGTCCGGTAAAAACTTCGACAATATGTTTTAAAAGTCTTAGTTCGAAGACTCGATAAAGACGCAGTAACCTTTACTAGGCTTCGAAGGACGTTCTTCTTCCGGATTATAAAAATATTCTTTTGTGCAATTGACACTGACAGCGCCAGGGTTCTTGCCGTATTCATTTTTTGGCTGATAGCCGAGGGAGTAATCAATATAGTCGAAACTTCCCGCGGGCGTAACAAGCGATTGATTGTCGTAGTTGAAGTAAGGCGAATCCACATTCGCTTTGCGCAAAGATTCACCTGCTTGAAAGAAGAGATCTGCCATCTTTCCATCAAACAAAAATCCTTTGGGACCGAAGTGATTTCCCCAAGAATCGATGAGACTTTCCGATAGGTCGAGAACAATCATTCCTAAACTCTGGTCACTTAACTTTACGCCGCAGGTGATTTTGTTCTGAGCATCTTTCAAAGCTTTGTCTTCCAAAGACGGTCTCAAAACATCGGATTCACATTTGGCACTCACGAGCGTCGAATTTTCGGTAACATAGCGAAGAATGACGGGAGCACTGGCGTCGATTTTCTTAATCTCTAAAAGCCACTTTGCTAAAAACAGAGAAGCTTCTGGCGCGACCGGGGTCCATTGAACCCTTTCTGTGATAAACGCCGCATGAGAGAGATTTACCGTTAAAGAAAGAGCTAACAAAAATCGAACCATCATTCCTCCAGTAATTTAAGAAGTAACAGTTCGCGTCTTTTACACAAAACGTTTTGATGTTGGAGGCGAAGACATTGTTAACAGCGGGTAGCAATCTCACTGCGCTAACGGCGCTACTGGCAGCGACACTGCAGGATCAATTTGTGACGGCGTCGAGCGTGGCACCCAGATAAAAGTCCAGACGGCCCAAGCGAAAAGAAACACCACGATGAAGACCACCAAAAATCCTTGATGACGTTTTAATTTAAGCATGCCCGTTTTCTCCTCAGTTTGTTTTCTCGGGAAGTAAATTGCAGAATCGGTGCCAAGGTATAGGGGAGGAAAATTGAAAATAGAGAAATAGAGGAAAATTTCGCACGGTCTCCATTGCCTTTTCCGGGGCTATTTTCTATTTCTCAATTCTCTATTCTCTAAAATTTCGCGCAGCGAAATTTTGGGCCCACCAAGAATCGAACTTGGAATTAGAGATTAGGAATCTCTCGTTATATCCATTTAACTATGGGCCCGGATGAGGCGAGGATTTTAAGCTTTTTCGATAGCAATAGGCAAGAATTGCCTGCAAAAACATCATTGTGTCGCTGACGAACCTATTTACATAAAACTCCCTACACAATTCTAAATCCTGAAGAGTCTAGAGGACTTAATACCGGTTTTTTTCCGAATCTTACGGGGTGCGGAACTTTTGATCAGACTAAGGGTTTGAAAACTTTTTAGAATTCAAAAATGTGTTTGAGAAGTGTCAAAAACTCTGTCGACTGTCAGAGGAGTCTTCGCTTGTCTCGAAAGTATACAAACTCCATCGATTTCTCAGTCACAACCGTCACTTGCAAATTGTGAAGGAACTTGGCTTTTCAGTTGCAAATTTAGTTATTCAGTTAATTTTGAATTTAGCCTTGTGAACGCATCATTCGCAGTACGTTGGTAGGGGCCACAGATAATTAGGAGCAACGATTAATGAAGTACGTCAGCGCATTTGCACGTTTTTGTGCACTCATCACATTTTCTCTTGCTTTGATCAGCTGTCAGAAAAAATCCACTTACTCGAGCGAAGGACTTCCAGATCCGTCTGGCGTTTTAAGTACGACAACGTCAGAGTATTCGCCTGTCGTCATGATTATGCTTCCTAAAGGAGCAGGACTTTGCACAGGAACGTTCGTTTCTAAGCGTGCCGTGTTAACCGCCGCTCATTGCATCCTTAAGGATGGAAAATATACGGTTGTGACTTCCTTCGGAAATTTTACAACCACCGTTCACCCTCACTTAGGCGACGGACAAGTCGAAGACCCAAATGACATTGGACTTTTAGTGTTTGATACGGATGTTGCTAAAGACACTCAAATCTATAAATTGGGAGATAGCGTCGCCTCCGGCGATACTTTGAGACTCGTTGGATTTGGATGCAATAATTTAAATGCCAAAACGGGAGCTGGGACTAAACGCACGGGTACAAACGTGGTTTCAAATATTTCTGATTACGTCGAATTCTTAACTCCCTCTGAGTACGGCGGTTCTTCCAGCGGTCGTGGAATTCTCGGTCCCGATAACCGAGCGGCTTCGTGCTTCGGAGATTCTGGCGGTCCTGCTTTGAAAAAAGTCGGAGACACTTATGTCATCGTCGCCGTCACTCACGCTGGTGGATATATCGATTCCGATATCATCTCTGAGTACGTGAACGTGGCGACTCGAAATGACAACAGAAATTTCTTAGCCAGCATGAACACTTTATACAATGTTGGAATCGAAGGACTGTAATTCAGTCTTGTAGAGAATGATTTTACTCCAACTCATATCCGGGGCGTGTCTATCCAGGCACGCCCCGAACCGGTTTAAGGATTGCTTTAGCAATCTGGTATGAAGCTTCTTCCTTTGATCTCACTTCTCGCTTTACCTCTCTTCGCCGTTGAAACCTCTTCCTTACGTTTAGCGCTTCGATCCAACTTGTCGATTCGGTTGCCTGGCGTCACGCGTGTGGCGGTGGGGAATACTAAAATCGTCAAAGTAAAATCGATTCCGCCTTCAATTTTGCTACTGACAGGGGTCGGGCAGGGAAAGACTACCGTCCGTGCCTGGAATTCACATGGAAAAGAGTTTGAGTATCTCGTTTCGGTTATCTCCCAACAAATGGAATCTGACTTAAGAAGCTCCGAACGCGGAGCCGTTGTAAAAGTTTCGCTCGAATTTTTAGAACTCAACTTCTCTTTTGGAAAAATTTTGGGAATCGAGTGGCCGGATTCTCTCCAATTCGGGGGCATCTCGCAATTGACGGGTTCGATGATGAGTACCGGACTCAATTACGAAGCGACGTTTGGAACGGCCAAGGGGTGGATTCGCCATCTCCAAAAAGAAGGCTGGGCAAAAATTCTCGCAAGTCCCGAACTGTATGTGAGGTTGGGCGAAGAAGCTGTCTTTCATTCGGGAGGAGAACTTCCCATCGCGGTGGCGAGTCAGTCCTTTGGGAACGTCTTACGTAAAATCGAATGGAAAAAATTCGGAATCACCGCAAAAGTCCGTCCCCAAAGTGTGGATCAAGTCCATATGAGTGGCGATATCAACCTTGAAGTGTCTGAACCGGATCTGACCAACGCCATCGACAATATCCCCGCCCTGGCCCGACGAAATCTCACGACAAAAATTAACTCGTTAGATGGCGAAACCGTGATCCTTTCGGGCCTCGTGAAACGCGAAACGAGTCACGAAAAAACATCGGTTCCGATTCTGGGATCGATTCCGCTTTTAGGGGCTTTATTTTCTTCCAATGCAAATAGGGACAAAGAGACAGAATTAATTATGACCGTCACTTTTTCGATGAGCACTCATTCAAGAGAAAACGAAAACTTAAAAAAATTTAAAAAGAAATATCAGTCTACGGGAGGATAAGTGCAGTCACTTTTAGACAAGCAGTTTCTCGGAAAAGCCTCTGAACTCTTACCTTTGATGCAAGATCAAACGATTACCGACATTTTAATCAACGGCCCGAAATCTCTCTATATCGAGAAGTCGGGCAAGCTCACGCCCCTTGCGAGCCCGTTCGAAGAAAAACAACCCATTATGGATTTCATCGAACGGATACTGATTCCCATCGGCAAGCGAGTCGATGCCGCGAATCCTTATGTGGATGGTAGGCTTTTGGACGGAAGCCGATTTAATGTCTTGATGCCTCCGATTGCCGTGAATGGCCCTTTCATCAGCATTCGAAAAAATCGTTCCTACTCGAATGTAAGACTCGATATGTTTTCGGAGCAAGAACTGGTGGGTTGGCTTGAGACTTGGGTCAAAGAGCGAAAAAATATTTTGATCGCGGGAGGAACGGGAGCAGGGAAGACAACGCTTCTTTCATGCCTTATCGACCTGATTTCTGAGGATGAGAGAATCGCTTTAATCGAAGAGACCAAAGAAATTTTTGTAAGGCATCCTCATATTGTTAGTCTTGAAGCACGGTCCGCAAGTCCTGAAGGGAAGGGGGAGGTCTCGCTGAGAACGCTTGTCAAAAATGCCCTAAGAATGAGACCCGATAGAATCATTCTGGGCGAGTGTCGAGGCCAGGAAGCTTTTGACATGGTTCAGGCTATGAACACGGGGCATGCGGGTTCAATGGGAACGATTCACTCCAATGGTGCGCTCGACGGGCTGAAGCGGCTGGAAACCCTAGTGCTTCTTGCAGGGTTCGATGTGCCTATCAAAGCCGTACGACAGTGGGTTTCAAGCTGCGTGGATGTTGTTGTTTTTATTGAGAGAACTCCATTGGGGCGAAAGGTAAAAGAAGTGATTACAGTGCAGGGAATGGAGGGGGAGGTCTATCGAATAAGCCCGCGATATTCCTTAAAAAAGTGAGTTAAAATTTGTTCCTTGAAAAAAACGGGTGACCATGCGACATTTGCAAACCGATTTTTAAGATTTACGAGGTAAGTTCATGAAAGCAGAAATCCATCCAGAATATTTAGATACAACTATCCGCTGTGCATGTGGAAACGAAATCCAGACACGGGCGACTCGCAAAGATATCCGCGTTGAAATTTGTTCAAACTGCCATCCTTTGTTTACGGGTAAACAAAAATTGATGGACACTGAAGGACGTGTTGAACGTTTCATGAAAAAATACGGCAACAAGCGTACGTATTAATTTTTCATGTTTCAGAAATTGGATGAGGTCGAGTCTCATTTTAACGAACTCGAGATGCGCTTAAATTCGCCCGAGATTTCGTCCAATCCCGCGCAGTTTCAAAAGCTCAGTAAAGAACGCAGTCAGTATGCTGAACTCGTAGAGGTTTACCGCGAGTATAAGCAGTCTAAGTCCAACTTTGCCTCCAACGAAGAAATCATTCGCGAAGAAAGCGGTGAGTTGAAGGACATGGCGGTTCAAGAGAATAAAGAACTTGAAGAAAGCCTAAAGAAGCTCGAACACCGCCTCAAAATTCTCCTGCTTCCTAAAGATCCCAACGACGATAAAAATATTATGATCGAAATTCGTCCCGCGGCAGGGGGAGACGAAGCGGGGATTTTTGCGGGCGATCTTTTCAAAATGTATTCAAAGTACGCGGAAAAACTTCGTTGGATCGTCGAAGTGATGGAAATGACTCCCAATGATGTCGGCGGTTATAAAGAAATTATTCTGATGATCCGCGGTGATAAAGTCTACGGAAGGCTTAAACACGAAAGCGGCGTTCACAGGGTTCAGCGTGTTCCTAAAACCGAAACTCAAGGTCGCATTCATACAAGTACGGTAACTGTGGCGGTTCTTCCCGAAGCAGAAGACGTCGAAGTGCACGTCGATCCGAATGAACTCCGCATCGATGTGTTTAGAAGTTCCGGTCCCGGCGGTCAGAGTGTGAATACGACTGACTCCGCAGTTCGGATTACGCATATTCCCTCGGGAATGGTTGTGATTTGCCGAGATGAAAAATCGCAAATTAAAAATAAAGCAAAAGCTCTCAAAGTTTTGAAAACCCGACTCTTGGATATCAAACAAAACGAACAGCACCAAAAAATCGCGGCGGATCGTTTGAGTCAAGTGGGCACGGGCGATCGCAGCGAAAAAATCAGAACCTACAATTTTCCCCAAGGCCGCGTGACCGATCACCGGATTGGCGTGACCCTTTATCAACTCGATGCTTTCATGAACGGCAATATCGACGAGTTAGTCGGAGGGCTAAATGCTTTCTATGAAGCCGAAGCGCTGAAGGCGCAAATGAATTGATGATTCTCTCGGATTACATTCAATCTCTCGAAAATAAATTTGCACAAGCTGATATCCCAAAAGAAGAAGCGGGTCGGCTCGTGCGAGGCGTTTTGGGTTTGACGGCGACGGGTTTAATTTTAAAAGAAAACGAGAATATCACTCAGAGTGCAGAAAAGAATCTTGATTCAAAAGTCGAGCGCAGATTAAACGGCGAGCCGTTACAATATCTTTTGGGAGAATGGGGTTTTTGGAATTCCGATTTTAAAGTCGGCCCGGGAGTTTTGATCCCGCGACCCGAGACTGAACACGTCGTAGAATTGCTTCTACAAATTAAACAGGACGATTTAAAAATTGCGGAGCTTGGGGCTGGGAGCGGGAATATCGGAATCTCGGTCCTCCAGGAAAGAAACTGGGAATGGCATGCGTTTGAAGCGAACCCCAATAGCCTTCCGTATCTCGAAGAAAACATTCAGCGGCTCCTCCCTTTGAAAAATAGGTATTCGCTCCATGCTGGGGACTTTTTTGAAGGCGCAAAAACATGGGGGCCCTTTGACGGAATTGTTTCTAACCCGCCGTATATCGAGACCGCAGAAATTGCGACGCTCTCTCGAGAGGTTCAGCGCGAACCCCTTCTGGCACTTGACGGTGGGGCAACGGGTTTAGAAGTGATCGAAAAACTGAGTCGAGAAGCGTTTACACTTTTAAAACCAGGTGGATTTATTTTAATGGAAATTGGGTTTGGGCAAGAAGTTCCCGTGATTGAACTCCTTCAAAAAATCGGTTTTAATCAGTTTAAAACAACTTTAGATTTAGCACTCATTCCACGAGTGATCGAAGGCAAAAAACCATGGATTCATTGATTATCGAAGGTCCCGCGCGGCTTCAAGGAGAAGTGATTGTCAGCGGTTCAAAAAATACAGCGCTCCCTCTTCTTTTTGCATCTCTTCTTTTTAATAAAGAGGTTCGCTACGAAAATGTTCCCCGTCTTTGGGATATCGAGACGACGCTGTGTCTTTTAACGGAAATGGGCTGTGAAACTTCTTGGGCGAAAGAAGAAGGCACCATCAGCATTCTGCCCTCAGTCAAAAATAAAGTGGCGTCCTACGACTGGGTGAAAAAAATGCGCGCGGGGGTTTTAGCGCTCGGTCCGCTCACTGCAAAATACGGAGAAGCGAAAGTCAGTCTTCCAGGGGGATGCGCGATTGGGGCAAGGCCCGTCAATTTTCATATCGATGCCTTAAAGCAAATGGGTGTGAGCGTTGCGGTCGAAGAGGGTTACATTCACGCCAAAGTGAAATCAAAGCTTCAAGGGGCGGCGATTCTTTTTCCGGAAGTCACCGTCACCGGAACTGAAAATATTTTAATGGTGGCGGCGTTTGCGGAAGGCAAAACAACGCTCGAAAATGCAGCGTGCGAACCCGAAGTGGTCGCGTTGGGAGAGTTTTTACAAAGTTGTGGGATTAAAATCCAGGGACTCGGATCTTCTCGAATTGAAATCTGGGGTGGAGGTCTTTACGAACCTAAAGGACCGGTCACGATTCCTCCCGATCGCATCGAAGCGGGGACCTGGATCGCGGCATCGATTGTCACCGACAGTGAACTGACTTTAAAAAAAGTAAACCCCCTCGATATGAGTGCTGTCATCGTCGCGTACGAAAAAATGGGAGTGAAGTTCGAAATGCTTTCGAATTCGACCCTTAAAATTTTGCCTCAATCTCGTTACACACCGATGGATTTAGAAACCAAACCTTATCCGGGATTTCCGACCGATATGCAGGCGCAGATGCTTGTATCGATGTTACGCATCGATGGAAAAAGCACGATGCGAGAAAATATTTTTGAAAACCGCTTTATGCACGTTGCAGAATTAAGACGTTTGGGTGCAAAAATCGAAATCGATGGGAATTTAGCGGTCGTCCACGGAAGAGCTTCTCTGGTCGGAGCTCCCATCATGGCGACCGACTTAAGAGCGAGTGCTAGCTTGGTTGTTGCCGCATTGTGTAGCAAGGGTTCAACGAAGATTAGCCGCATTTATCATCTCGATCGGGGCTACCAGCGTTTAGACCTAAAACTTTCTCAACTCGGTGCGACGATTAGACGAGTTGCCGAGTAATGACTCTGTCTGATAAATTCTTTGATATCTTTCAATAAAATAGAGGAGAACAAAATGATTAAAGCGCTTTTCGGATTAGCTGCAGTACTATTCATGTCCCAAACAAATGCAGTCGCAATGGATGTTCCTGGAGGCTTGATTCGAAGTGCGGATTCTCTTCCAACGAATACCTACGAACTTGTTCTGACACCCGGTTATACATTCCGCCCGAACGGCGCATACATGACTTCTGAAATCCGCTACCAACCGAACGAAGATTTCGGAGTCGGATTTGGCTTTGGAGCAGGTGAAGCCGGTTTTAACTTTGGAATGAACGGAAGCTTCTTCATCGTGCCTGATACATCTAACCAACCTGGCGTCTCGTTACTCGCGGGTGCCTATTTCAATCGCGTCGATCAATCGAATTACTTCAACGTGAAAGTAACTCCAATCGTCAGCAAACGTTTTGATACCGACTTCGGAAAAGTCGTTCCTTACGCCGGTCTCCACATGTCGCCTTCGTTCAGACTCGGCCAGCCAGATAATAGCTTGTCCGTGAAAGCATCTCTCGGAAGCAACTGGGAACTTCGTTCTCTCAGCGGCCTTAAGGTTTACACAGAAGGCAGCATCGGTTTAAACAGCAGCGTTCACGAAGTCCTACTCGGATTCTCGTACCCATTCGCAGCGTTGTAAGTCTCGGCTGGTGAAAAGATATTAGAAGATGATCCGTCATTGCGAGGGTGCGTAGCACCCGCGGCAACCTTCCCAGTTTCGCAACACAAAGGTTGCCGCGGGTGCTACGCACCCTCGCAATGACGGATTTCTTGTCTGAGTTAAAGAGCTGGAGCAGGTTCCGTTACCGGCAATACCACTTTTTCGTCCAGAAGATTCCGGTAGAGATTCTCGTAGTGTTTTACGATCAGAGGAAGATTGAATTTATTTTCAATTCGCTTCCGAGCTTGATCGCCCAGATTTTTAAGGCTTTCGGGCGACGATTGGATGAGGATTTCCCAAGCTTCGGCGAGGGCATCCGGATCACTCACCGGGACAATTCTTCCCGTATTACCAACAATTTCGGCGGAATCTCCGGCATTGGTGACCACACACGGAACGCCGCATGCCATCGCTTCACCAATCACATTGGGGAAACCCTCGCCTCTCGAACTGAGTGAGAAGATATCGAGGCCGGCAACTAACGCCGCAATATCGGTCCGCTCTCCTAAAAGATGGATATGGCTTTTGCTTGTGGGTACCGAAAACATCGAACAGATGGCGGGATTGTCGTAGGTGACGCCCTTACCAATCAGAATAAAATGCGCATCGGTTCGGTGTCTCAGTAACTTTTCTGCCGCACGAATAAAAGTAGAATGATCTTTCATCGGGTCAAATCGAGCGACCATTCCGATGACATAAGAATTCTCAGGAAGCCCTAGCATTTGAGTTAGGTTTTTCTTTGCATTCGGATCTGGACTGAATCTTTCCAAATCAAACCCGTTCGGAATCAGTTCCCATCGACGGGGATGATATCCTAACGACTCATGATAATTTTGCCCGACTCGCGAATTGACGAGTACGGCGTTGGGAAGCGAAGAAAGTTTTGAGAGAACACGAACCGAAAATTCGGTAGTTTTAGAATATTGCTTAAAGTCCAAAAACGAACAGCGGATATTCCAGCAGAGTTTTTTAACGGGAGAAACTAAAAACGCGAGCGCCCCCAAAAGATCCGAGTGATAAAGCCATGTCTGTAAAATATGCGGTCGGATGCGATACAGAATTGCGATAAATTTCAAGGCCCCCATCGGGTTTGCAACACCCGATCGCATCGAAAGCGTGTAAATCGCCGTATTGAGCGAACGAATTTTATTTCCTACGACGCCATCGGTCGAGTCGGTCAGCGATATGACGGTGTTCTCAAAATGATCGACCGACATTTTGCTTAAGAGCTTGAAAAGCATCATCTCGGTTCCGCCAGCGTTTAAGCCTGAGACCACGTGAACAACTTTGATTTTTGTGATTGATGCTTGTTTTAAAATTTTTGCGACAATAGGGTTAAAGACTTCGAGACTGAAAAGTTCTTCAAACGTCTTTCGACCTGAGACGCCCATTTTATCGCGTAGAACTTTGCTTTGATAAAGATTTTCAAATGCTTTAAACCATTCGTCTTCAGAACTCGCGAGAAAACCCGAAATCCCTTGTTTGACGAGATCCTGATTCACTCCAATCGGCGAAGCGACAACGGGAAGTCCACACGCCATGTACTGGATGAGTTTAAATCCGCATTTTCCACGCGTCCAAACCCCGTCCGTCAGCGGCATGATTCCGACATCGAAAGAATAAAGTTCGTCGAGTTCAGTTTCTTCAGACCATTCCTTGATTTGAAGCGGAATGCCTTCAAGGTCAATTTGTCCTGAACCGACGAGGACAAGCTCTGCATCATATTGTTTGCAAAATCTTCGAATCGCCGCGGCGATTTCCTTTACATAGGTGGATGTCGATGGGGATCCGATCCAACCAATCGTGAATTTCTTCTTTGGGTTGAGGGGAAGTTCTCTTAAGGTGTACCGCTTTGGATCCACAACCGTTGGAACAATAAAAACATTTTGATTCGTTTTCCTTGCATAGGTCGCTAAAAATTCATTTCCTGCCAAGACGGCTTTTGCATGCTGGATGACCTTAGAAATTTTATTTTTGAAAAAGAAACGGATAACGCGATTGCGGCTTCCCTCGTATTGGTGAAAAATCGCATCGTCAAAATCGTAAACATATTTCACGCCGAGAAGAGCAATCAATTTCTCAAAAATCGGGGGAAGGTAAGGGAAAAGTTCGTAGTGAAGCACTACCAGGTCAAATCGTTTCAATGTGAATAAAACTTTGAAACGCTTCCAGTAGGCACTGGCAACATCCGTGAGTTTAAACTTACCCAATGTAAATTTATGTTTTAAATATTCGTCTTTTAAAAGCGGAGAGACTTCGCACTCAATATCTTGCTGGTTTAAATACGGAATATATTGAAGGCAACGATAGCGAGTATTCGCCGCCAACTTGTCGTATTTAGTCAGGAATAAGATTTTCATTTGAAGGGGCAGTATCGGTTTTTGGCGGCCTCAAAGTCAATCAAATTTGGGCCAGAAACCAGGGATGGCATCAGGGATGGAGAGGGCAAGATTGGGTCGGTTCGGTGCCCGAAACATAGACAACTTTTTCTTTTTTAGGGCAGCGCGAAGTGGCCAAGCGATTGGATTCGGGATCAATTTCGATCGAAACCATATGTTCGGGCGCCACAAAATCCTCGGTTCCGAAATAAGATTGCGCCAGTTTCGAAAAATCAGCCCATAGCGGCAGTGCTGCCGCGGCGCCGGTTAAGCCCACTTTTTCCTGCTCGTCATAACCGACCCAAACCAAGGTGAGGAAAGAGGGGGAGAAGCCGATAAACCAAGCGTCTTTGTATTCATTGGTGGTGCCCGTCTTTCCGGCAAAATTATCCAGTGGAAATCCGTAACTTTGAGCGGCTCTTGCCGTGCCGTACTTAAAAGTATCCTTCATCATTTCGACGGTGAGATACGTCGGAACGAGCGGCAAACGATCTTGAAGTTCCATTTTGCTCGAATAAACGACATTTTTATTTTCGTCATAAACATCCAGCGCGGGTCTCAGTGCGCAACCTTTTCCTAAATTTGCAAACGTCGTATAGGCCTCCGCAAGCTCTAAAGGACTGACCTCGGCACTGCCAAGACTGATGGATGGAAACTCGGGGATGTTCGCTTTAACGCCCGATTGAAGAATCAGTTTTCGAACTTCCGAAACTCCAACTTGCTGCGCGAGACGAGCCGTGGGCACGTTAATCGAATGCGCAAGAGCCGACCGGGCGCTCACAAGCTTCGCATATTCTTTTTCGTAGTTTTTAGGTTTCCAAACTTGCTTGTCGTATTTCCATTCGAAAGGTTCTCCGTCGATCTCAGTCGTCGCGGTAAAAGGTTTTTCGGGAGTGGATGCTTGAAAACCCGCCAAAAAGACGAAGGGTTTGAAGAGCGAGCCGGGTTGTCGTTTTCCGTCAGTCACGCGGTTAAACTGGGTATGTTGATAACTGCTTCCCCCTTGCAAGGCGACAATCGTGCAGTTTTTGACGTCGACCGCAATCAGCGAACTTTGAAGTTGAATGCCTTTTTCTTTTTTCTTTTTCACGATGGGAAATTGTTTTTCAATGCGATCTAAATTTGATTTTAAAAGACGATAACTCATCGCTTGGAGATACGGGTTTAGCGGCGTCATGATCGAAAGAGCGTCGTAATCCAATCGTGACTTAATCGATTCAGGTAAAGTCTGCAAAACTAAGTCGAGAAAATAGCCGATATCTTGCAAGCTTTGGTGTGAGCCACTGATGCCTAATGGCTCCTCAATCGCTGCCGCATATTCTCCTTCTAAAATTAACTCCGCATCGAGCATTTTTTTTAAGACGAGATTTCGTCGTTTTATCGCGCGTTCGGGATGACGAGTGGGATCCAACGCGTTAGGCACTTGCACAATCGCTGCTAGAGTTGCTGACTGCGAAAGGGTGATTTCGGAAACGGGTCTGCTAAAATAAAAGAAAGACCCTTCCGCAACTCCGTGAATTTCGTGGCCACTCCACTGGCCGAGATAAACTTCATTGAGGTAGGCTTCTAAAATCTCCTCTTTGGAGTGAAAAACTTCGGCCGTCAGCGCGTAAATCGCTTCTTTGATTTTTCGTAAAATAGATTTCTGTCTCGAGAAAAACAGGTTTTTCATCAATTGCTGAGTCAGAGTACTTCCTCCCTCAGCGAATCGCATCTGTCGGATGTCGCGGAAAATCGCTCTAAAAGTACTTCGAATCGACACTCCCGAATGCTCCAAAAAGCTCGCGTCTTCAATTGCCATCACGGCGTGACGGACACTGACGGGGATTTCCGAAAGCGAAATGGGTTTTTGAGTTCGCAATCGACCTGCGTAGAATGCGCCGATTCTTTTGGGCGGAAATTCAAAGGAGGGCAGCGGGTTTGAATTTTCAGAGATTTTGATCTCTGAAATTTTTAAAAGATCCATCGGCTCGTCGGTAAAAGTGATTTGCGCGCGCAATCTTTCAATATTTTTGCCGGCCTCATTAAAAGCACCTCGATGTAAATCGAGCGAGTTTGCAGGCTTTGCCCAAGAAAATTGAAAGGGTAGAAGATCGTCGGCTTTTTGAACTTCTTGAAAACCCTGATCGGTTAGAAGATTTGTGAGTTCTGATTTTTTCCAAATCTGTCCGGCCGAAAGAGCGGGGTAAGAGGCATAAAATTGCGAAGAGTGCGCGGCTCTTAGCTGTTCAATTCTGTCGGAGATCGTACTTTTCACACTCAAGAGATACAGAAAGAATAACGCGACGGGCAAAATCAAAACCAATGAGAGAAGAACGACAAATCCTCGATTTTTTAAAATGCTCAATCCTTTAAACTTCTTCATTGAAAAGAGGCCCCTGTCTGCACTAGTCTGCCATTTATGCGTCTAAAAGAGTTCCAGGTTAAACAAATTTGCCTCAAAACTCTCCATACGCTCCGTAGTAAACAGCTTATTGTTTTAAAACGGAGCGAACAAGAAATACTTTCTAAAATGGAGGAAATCTTCATTAAAGACCTGCGGGTTGAAGATGAAATCAATCGAGAGGCCGAAAAGCTCCTCGATCAGTACGAGCAAAAAATGGGAACGAACATCGACCGACACAAAATGTTTTTGATGATCAAAAAACAACTCGTGAAACAAAAAGGCGTTGTGATCTAGAACAGGGAATTTCATGATCTCCGAAGAAAAAATGATCCACATCGTCCATCTAATGATCGATGGGATTTGGAAAGAAGATTTCGTCGATTATCCGGATGAAGATGAAGCGCTGCGTGAAGCGAAAAAAGTCTGTGTTCAATACATTGGCCACATTAATTCCGCTTCCGAAGTCGCCCGCAAAAAGATTATGTCGCAAAAATCCCCGCCACAAGAGAATAGTCGGCAGTGGGACGTCCTCTATCAGAAATACCTCGAAGAAGAGCTCAAAAAACTCGGCGGTTAATAGAACCCATTACAAAAACTCTACTTTTCCCTTTGCTAACGCGCCCGTCTAGCATAGTTTTGTACGCATGATTAAACACATTTCTTTAGCCTTGGTGCTCTTTTCAACCTATGGGTTCGCCGTTTCGATGAATTTCAGCGGAAACTTTCGAACAGAGGGAGTGAGCCTCAATAATCTTGGACAGCATTTAGGTGGCACAAAAGGCCAGAACAAACAGTACTTCTTGGGCCGTTTTTTACTCGACCCGAATCTGGTGATTGACGATCACTTCAGCATCAAATCCCAGTGGAATTTAATCAATTCCAAAAGTCTGACGAACGGGGCCGCAACGCCATTAGGCATTGCCAACGATGGTTGGGTGTACGGAGATGTGAATACAAGTTTTATGACGCTGACCAAAGCGTGGTTAGAATGGACGTCTGATTTCGGAGTGGTTCGAGCCGGTCGGATGCCAATTTCTTGGGGTTACGGACTCCTTTGGGATGCGGGCAACGGAATTTGGGATCGCTATTCAGATGTCAGAGATCGTCTAGAATACCGATTACATTTAGGACATGTCGTGGGTGCAGTGGCTTACTCGAAGTTCCGCAAGGAATCGACGATTGAGCAAACCAGCGATCAAGATTTTTATACGATTTATCTTCAATACGATAATCCAGAGATGGACGTCGAAGGCGGAATTCTCTACGAGAAACAATCTCGCTCGGAGTCTCAAGGCACGACAATGACAACCGGTGCTGGAAACCCGTTTGCGTTGCCCGCTGGCGCTGGGACCCCGTATCCACTTTCTGTGAAATCGCCTTATCCGCATTCGAACAACGTAATTGATGCGTATTTAAAGAAGACGATTGGAAGTTTCACTTTGGGCGGAGAGCTTACTTGGTTAAAAGGCGACGCTTACTCGTACGTTGCAGGCGGAGATTACCAGGATCTCGATGCGTGGGGAGCGACTGCAAATATCACCTATCAAAATCATAAAGTGAAAATCTTCACTGAGTTTTTGTATGCCGGTGGCGACAACGATCTCACGGATAAAAATTTAAAGGGATTTGTTTTATTGAATCGAAACAGAAGCCCGGGACTCCTTTTAGGAAAAGAACTTCTCGGTCCCTATTCTGGAAACGGAGCCAATCAGGGAAGTCTAGTAGTTTATGGCGACCAAGACTCATTTTCTGGGGTATTAATGTTAAGACCCGGATTTAGAATCGACTGGTCTCCGACCTTAGCGTCTGGACTCGAAGTGATCTACGCTCGAAAAGCAGCTGTGAAAGATGGCGAAGAAGCAAATCTTGGAACTGAGATTGATGTCGGTACGGATTACAATGTCTATAAGAATTTCGATTTAGGTGGAACGGTAGCGGTTCTGTTTCCTGGAAAAGGAATTCGAGTTGCGAATCCTGAAACGATTTACGGTTTCAGAACGACTGCTAGCTTGAGATTCTAAACGAGTTGTAAAGAATCTGGGAGGGACAAATGACGTTTTTAAAGTCATTGGGTTTCATTTTTCTCTCCTCTGGCCTCGTTTTTTCAATGTCCACGACTTTTGAGGCGGCTGAATATTATTTCAGTCGTCAGGATTTCAAACAGGCGATGGATATTTATAAATCTTTGGATGATCCAAAGAGTATCTCGCGCCTTGCCGATACAAAGTTCATTCTGCAAGGGCGTAAAGAAGCGAGAGAAGAGATTCTTGTTTATCTCAATGCCAAAAATGACCAGATTTATGATGAAGGGAAGTTTCTTTTAAAAATGAAACTGAACTCCATTCTGCAGAAATTCGTTTCGGACGAAGGGCAATCTCTTTACTATCGGGCGTTGAATAAAATCCGTTATCGCGATCAGGCCTCTGCATTAAGTCTTCTGGAGACATCCTCAGTGCTCGAAAGTGGAAACATTTTGGTTTTGGAACTGAAAGCGAATTGCGAAAAAGATTTAAAAAAATACGATCTCTATTTAAGCACTCTCAATTCAATCTTCCAGCTGAATCCTTATGATTATAAAAATACGGAGAGATTGGCGGAAACTTACTTTTATTTTCGGGATTACCAGAAAGCCAAAGAGATTCTTTCAACGATTCCTAAAGACTCCCGAAATTCGTACTTAAACTTTTTATTCTCGATGATTGCTCAAGAGATGGGCAAAAGTGCCGAAGATCTTCCTCTTTATGTCGATCTTTCTCCGTTGGCATTTTATTACTTAGGAAAAAACTTTTACAAAGCTGAGATTGGTAAGCCAGAAGGTTTACGGCTCTTCAAAAAGTTTGTGGAGCAAACAAGATCAACTCCAGCACCCTCCTGGGATCCTTTACACTTTTCTGAAAAAGTTGCGGACGCGAAACAGATTCTTGAAGCCGCGTCCGCTGCAAAGCGCCGTTAAACTTGATTTTCGATGGGATCGTGTTCCCAATCTTTACTCTCTTCAACGGGCGTTCCTTTGATATCCGTCACGGCTTCGGTAGTGTCTAACATTCCTCCGCCCGCTGCTCTTCCGAGAACTCTATCGGCCTCTTCTTCAGAAGAGAAGGTTTCATCGGCGCTTAAACGAACTGGAGGAATATCGCTCGGTGCGGTTGAAGTCGCATCATCTGTGCCTTGCCAGCCCCCGGGGACAGTATCTTGGTCGGCTTCTCCCGATTGTCCTCCGACGATTTCTCCTAGCGTTCTGTGTTTGAACTTTGGAAGCTCATCATCCGACGATTTTTCATTTTCGATAACCACTGCATTTCGTCCCATAATTCCTCCTTAAGGATACTGATTTAGGATTCTTACTCCAAGAATGCATAGGGTATGCCGATTCGCGACTCGCCTGCCGTAACCGCGGTCCGCCTTGCCCGACTGCCGCGATGCCGCCAACTGTGAGCAGCCAACCGCCAACCGCAGGGAAAGCCCTCTCATTCGAGAGCTTTGCAGAGATTGTAGAGATGGCGTGCTAATTTATCTGTGAGTTCATCTAGTTCTGCGTTTTGGATATTTAAGAGTTCTAAGACCGCCATCGACTCTCTGAAACTC
>CALCZU010000134.1 GCA_937903155.1 uncultured Bdellovibrionales bacterium | reverse complement strand
CGAAACAACTCAGAGCCAACTATTTCCGGCCCCCACCCCGCGCTGCCGCCCTTTTTTCTTTATCTTTTCCTAAGGCATACTTAGGGGTGAAAGGTAGAACGAGGGAGCTTGGAATTTTTTGGGAGAGAGCTAGGCCCCCAGTTGTTTCGCAGGCCCTCAATAGACTTCGGAGACCCAATGACTCCTTGCCGAGAAAGGTACTGGGGGCCTAGCTCTCTCCCAAAAAATTCCAAGCTCCCGCCCGCTACATTCATGGACTTGGTTTCACGCGTTATGGGGGGTTTGGGTTATAATGGGGATCTGCGGTGGTTTCGTTTTTTAACCTACGAACAATTTGAGAGATATGACTTTATCTAAATCCATTTTTTGGCTTTTGGTGTGCTGTTGTGTTGGTTTTGCTGGGCAGACGACTGAGAAGACGCAGGCGGAGGAGTTTGATGCGTTTTTGAGTAATCGTTATTCGAAGGCGCAGGTTGAGATTTTGAAAACGAGTTGCACGAAATCGGAGGCTTATTCGCCGTTTTGTTACTCCATCTTGAATCGCGAGAGTCTTGAGTTGAAAATGAAGATTATTCGGGCTTCGAAGAATATTTCGAAGTTAAAAGCTCAACCTACTCCCATTAAATTTAAGAATGGAAAAATTCATAATTGGATGGAAGTGCGATTTGCTTCGGTGCACGCGATTCTGAAAGGAATTGGTCGTTTAAAACCGGCGGAGGTTTTGGAAGTTCAGAAGGAAGCTTTGAAGGAATCGAATTGTCCAAACAATGCGGCGATTGCTGTTGCGGCGGCGCTTGAAGATGAATTGCCGGAAGCGGCCAATTTTGAGCAGCTCGGCGATCTATACGAAAAAGGGGCACAGTGCCTTGTAGAACTGCCTGAGGAGCGATCGGTGCTTCTCACTCGCGCGGGGATTTTTCAGTTTGCTGGCAAAAAATATGAAAAAGCTGAGATGACTTTGAATATTGCGACTAAAATTAAAGATGTTTTTAAAGGGCGATCTCTTTACTGGCTTTATCGCACTCAGCTCGCTTTGAGTAAAAATAAAGATGCGTCGAAGACCGTTGAACAACTTCAAGCGAGTTATCCGTTCTCGTTTCATACGCTGATTGCGATGACTTCCCTGAAAGAAGATCCGGGCGAGATACTTTTGAACGAACCGACATCAAAGTTGACGCGTTCGAATCGAAATCCTCATTTAAATCCGCTCCTGTCGCAGGTTGAGATTTTAAATAAATATCGGTTAGAGAATAGCGCTGAGAAAGTGTTGAACTGGGCCATTATGGAAGCGCAAGGAGCCGAACCTGAAGTCATGCTTTATTTGGCGGATCTTAAACAAGAGTACGGCTCTTACCAATCTACAATGAATATTCTTTCGGATATTCTTTACAAAAATCCGGATCTCATTTCGAAAAAGACGATGGAAAAGTATTTTCCCAAGGTGTTTTTTCCGATTTTTGAAAAGAACTCACATGGGGTCGATCCGTTTCTTCTCATTTCGATTGCTCGAAGAGAGAGCGCGTTTAATTCGCGAGCCCTTTCTTCTGCGAACGCGCGTGGGCTCATGCAAGTGGTCCCCGCGAGAAAAGGAAAGCACCGTTCTAGAATCAATTTGTTTAATCCAGAAGACAATATTAAGGCGGGTTCGCAGTTTTTTTCGGATCTTCTTGGAAGAGTGAACGGCCAGGTCCATTTGGCGCTCGCGGCTTATAATGCGGGGCCTATGAAAATCGGTCAGTGGTTGTCGCGCTATCCCGTCAATGAACCCGTACTTTTTATCGACCTGATTCCCTACCGCGAGACACGGGATTACGTCGCGGCTGTCATGAGAAATTACTACTGGTACCGACGGATTCACCACACAGACAAAAGGGCACCGGCCTCTATCCTCGGGCTCAGCACTCAACTGAAATAGAAGCCCCCTCGATTTTTTCTGATGAAAAAACATTGTCATTGCGAGTCCGGCTTAGCGGAGCGACGCCGGACGCGGCAACCTTTGTACGCTGAGCTGGGGAGGTTCCCGCGCGTGGTCCGCACGCTCGCAATGACAACGATACGTCGCAATCCCAGTTTACATAGAAATTGTCTCGTGTAGACTGCAGATTGTTGGAGAGAAGCCACTATGTGCGGAATCATCGGATACAACGGAAGCCAGGATCCCAAAGGAATTTTACTTGATGGTCTGAAAAGACTCGAATACCGCGGGTATGACTCCGCCGGAATTGCCGCTCTTAATCATGGAAAAATTGAAGTCTATCGTTCGGAAGGTCGGCTTCAAAATCTCGAAAAAAAACTGACCGATCAGGTTTTTTCGGGCGGGTTAGGAATTGGCCATACTCGGTGGGCCACTCACGGAGCGCCGACAGAACTCAATGCCCACCCTCATCGCATCGGCCATATTACCCTTGTTCACAATGGGATCATCGAAAACTACCTCGAGCAGCAAGCCAATATTCAAAAGATGGGGCGCACGCTTTTAAGCGAAACGGATTCCGAGATTGTCGCTCACCTCCTCGATATCGAAGTTGAAAAAGGCAAAACGACTAAAGACGCTTTACTTTCTGTGCTTCCCAATTTGAGAGGCTCATATGCGCTCGTGATTTTAAATGATCTTGAGCCCGATGTTTTAATTGGGGTCCGAAATGGTGCGCCTCTTTTAGTGGGCGTCGGTGAGACTGAAAACTATTTAGCTTCGGATGTTCAGGCGATTTTACATCGCACCAATAAAATTATTTATCTTGCCGATAAGAACTTTGCCGTCTGTCATAAAAATTCTCTTCAGATATTTGATCTGAAAGGTGGGGAAATTAAACCCGACCTCAAAACGATTCATTGGACACCCGACCAGTTAGAAAAAGCGGGATACCGGCACTACATGCTGAAAGAAATCTTTGAGCAGCCCCAAGCGATTGCGAATACGATCGAAGGAAATATCGATCATGAAAAAGGGGTGATCCACCTCACGGAGATCGAGAAGTCATTTCCTTCTCTGAAGAATCTCCAACGTATTTCGATTGTGGCTTGCGGAACGGCTCGGCATGCGGCTTTGGTGGGGAAATATTATATCGAGCAATTTGCGCGCATTCCCGTGGATGTCGATTTTGGATCTGAGTTTCGTTATCGAGATCCAATTTTGGATAAAAACTCACTCACGGTTTTGATTTCGCAATCGGGGGAAACGGCCGACACCCTCGCCGCTTTGAGAGAATCGAGTTCGAAGAATGTTTTAACGCTTTCGGTTTGCAACGTCCGTGAAAGCTCTCTCACTCGGGAATCGGATATCGTGCTTTACACCGACGCGGGTCCTGAAATTGGGGTGGCATCTACCAAAGCTTTTACAACTCAGCTGGTAACGCTTTATATGCTCGCTCTTCAGCTCGGACAGCTCAATGGAAAAATTCCCGAAGCGCGAGCGAAGGCTTTAACTCAGGAACTTTTAAGGTTGCCTCTCTATGTGACGGAAGCTCTCAAGCTTGAAAAAGAAATTGAGCAGATGTCGATTGAGTTACAAGAAAAAAATTTCTTCTTCTTTATGGGACGTGACTTGGAATATCCCATTGCCCTTGAAGGCGCTCTCAAACTAAAAGAAATTAGTTACGCGCACGCAGAAGGTTATCCTGCAGGAGAATTAAAACATGGTCCGATTGCGCTGATTGATCGCAATACCGCGATTTTAGTTCTTGCACCTCGCAATTTCGGTATCGAAGGCACTGTGAATGGGGTTCAGGGTGAGAATACGATTTATGAAAAAGTAATTAGTAATCTGCAAGAGGTGAAGGCTCGAGGCGGAGTCATCCTTTCGATTGGAAGTAACGATGACCAGTCTTTAAAGGCTCAATCGAAATACTATTGTGGCCTTCCGAAGGCCTCTTGGGCGATGAATCCGATTTTAGCGTCGATCCCCTTGCAGCTTTTTGCTTATCATGTCGCAGTCCAAAAAGGGACAGACGTCGATAAACCAAGAAATCTTGCGAAAAGTGTTACGGTAGAATAATCCTATCTGCATGAAAAATTGTTCATTTGCTTATCTTCTTTCGTTCGTTTGCTTACTCGCGTTCGGAAACGCCAATCAGAAAGCAGAAACGATTGCTTTCTCCTCACACTCTGTCGTCGCAGCGAGACATCACCTCATTCAACTGGTCGAGGAGATTAAACCGGGTCCCGAGATTCCGACTGAACTCAAAGCAGCTTCTCTCAGTCTCCTCGGGAAAACAGGGTCGGCTCAGTTTCACTTTGCGGTGGCAGAAAGAAAAGCTCACGAACACGAAATCCTTGCCGAACTGAATAAGAAGCTTCCCGCTTTGTCTGGAGAGAAACATTTCGAATCTTCAGAAAGCGCGACGGCAGAAGCGCCGCTTTTTTCGACTCATCCGACGATGGCTTTTATTGCCGCTCCGGGATCGGCTGCAGGAGGACATCACGTTTACCCCGGCGGACTAGTCCAACACACGTATACCAATGTCTTGTCGGTTCTCGCTTTCGCAGAGACGTATGAGAAAGCTTATCAAATCAAGCTGCCGCAAAAGGAAAAAGACCTCGCCGTTCTCGCAGCCCTTTGGCATGACGCCGCGAAAACTTGGGTTTTAGAGTGGAAAGAAGATGGCTCTCTCACCCAAAAAGAAGGAAAAATTGCGGGAACGTCGGCACACCATATTTGGGGACTTGCGGAACTTGTGAAGCGCGATTTTCCGACGGACTTTATCGTCGCCGTTGCGGGAGCGCATGATGCGGTCATCGAATCTCAGGCATCTGAATCAAAAGTGATGGGTTATCTTTTGGCAGCAGCAATCATCGCGGGGAAACCCTCGAGCCAAGTGGGTTTAAGTGCGACGGAACCTTTACGATTGGTAGCACTCCCCAATCTCTCACATTACTTAAATAATTTAGGAGATGCGGATTGGTCGCTCTCCGTACCGGCGCAGAAAAAAGCGTTTGAATTGGTGAGTGATTTTGTTTCGAAGATTCCCGCAAAAGAACAAAACTGGAAGCGACTTGCGCTTCTTTCTAAACATGGAGAAATTCCGATTTACTCGGTTTGGAAATCAGATGGACCAAACGCCGTTCGCGCTCTTTTGCAGAAATGAGATTCTTAGTGCGACGAAACGTTTCGAGCCGCTCTTCTAAATTTTCCAGGACAGTCTCCAGGATTCTTCTTTATTTTTTCTGTGACGGCTGCCGCACCTTTTTGTGAATATCTGTATCCCATCGTGTTTTGATCGGCGAATGTGCGATTTCCCGTAATTACACTGCCGTCTGCAGTCGTTCCGGTTACAAAAAGCGTTTTTCCATTCGGGAGAGGTACTGCTGCATTTAAGCCGCTCAATGTTTCAAAGATCTCATTTCTTTCCGGTGCGTGCGTGTCGGAAAACACCTCATTCACTAGTACCTTTTGAATTTTCCAGCCAAACCCTTCACTGGCTCTTTGAGCGAGAAGCATCGTACCCGAATTCGCGTCAAAACTCATACTCTGAGTTTCAGCACTTCCCAGTTCGATCCGCTGCTTTTTCTTTTCTTCGAATTTTGGATGCTGCGAGGACAAGTTTGGTTCGAGAACGATGATCTCCGGTTTAAGTGTGTCACTCGTCGCCACAAGCAAGCGAGGCGTAATCTGGGTTTTTCCTTTCGACGTCTCTTTCGTCTCCGCGAATGCAGGATGAAGCTTCGCTCCCTCAACCGACGCAACCTCCGTGACGCCGGCCCCTTTCAAACTTTTGGTCGCTAGCGCCTTCTCAAAATCGAATCGGTGAAGGGTCCCTACTCCATTCACGCTCTGACCGAAGACTGCGCCGTACTTTGGATGAATCGTCAGACCTGTAATTGGGTATGAAATACTACTTCCGCCCTTCTCCATCCGGATTTCTCGACCTGTTGGCTTGAGATCGGTGACATCTGATGTTTTTCCAGGCACCTGTACTAAATCAAACTCTCGGATGACGGTCACCGGAGGCGGATTAGCATTTTTATCCGAGCCGTAGAGATAGACTTTTCCATCGTAGGAAGTCGCTCCATCTGTACTGAGCGATCCTGTTGTCACTCGCGCTTCGCCCTCGAGCTTCGAATTCCAAAGCCAAGCGTGAGATTGAATTGAGATAAAGCAACTCATTAAAATAAAATAGATTTTTTTCATAGGAGGACCTTTATTTTACCACAGCTTTTCTCGATGACAGATCGCGTATCTCATCAAAACTTTCGCACAGAGGGGCACCCGGATTTTGTCACAGGCACAAAAAGTGGCACCATCGGATTTAAAAAACCCCAATCATTTCGACATATTTTATGTGTTCACTCGAGGCATACAGCTTGCAAACTCTGCTATTCCGGTAGGGGGCGATGAAGCTTTTCATCCTCCAGAGAATTTTAGATTTGAGAAGGAGCACATGTGAAAATTATTACAAGAAATGGTTCGGACTTTAGACCTGCAGGTGGCGATTTTAGTACAACGACTTTGATTGAATTGAGCCCAGACCAAGGTTCGAAGCGAATCCCTTCTAACGTCGTTCTCTTAATCGACTCCAGTTCTTCCATGGGAGGAAATAAATGGTCGACCGTGAAACAAGCGGCCGTTGAACTTGTCGAAAGTCTTAAAGATGAAGACCGAGTCGGAGTCGTGTTATTCGGATCTCAAGCCAAAGAAATTTTTCCTCTTGCTTCCCTTTCACAAAATCGCGGAACGATGATTGAAGCGCTCAAAAAATTAGAATCTCCTTCGGGCGTCACAAATCTCGAAGCCGGACTTCAACAAGCTTATGGTTGTTTTGATGCTCGCTCGTCTTCAGACAAAGTGAAACGCGTGAATCACATCATTCTTCTCACAGACGGTTTTCCTACAGACAAACAAGGTTACCGCATCGAAGAAACCGGACGCTATGAAGATATCGTCGGAAAATCGGAACACATTACTTTAACCGGTGTGGGAATTGGTTCTGCCGATGATTACGATTCGAACTTTATCAGCCGGCTTTCGGAAATCGGACGTGGCTCTTACTACCACGCAAATGATTTGACGAAATTTAAAGAAGGCTTACAAGCCGAAATCCAAAAATTAGACAGTTCGGTTGTCGGTAACCTGACTCTTAAGTTTAGCGACATCGGAAGCCGATTCATGAGAATCGCAAAAATTTCTCCTGAGATCACAGTCTACGATATCCCTGGTAATACCAAGGTATTTGAGCTGTCCACGGGTTCTATGACCAAGGACATGACTTCTTTTATCGTACAGACGAATTCACAGGGTAACGGTTCCCCGGGATCGGAAATCCATTTGTTTTCGATCTCGGTGGAATACGATGGAAAGACGACTGAAGTCATTCCCGTGAAAATTAAATGCACGGATAAAGAGAGTGATTTAAGCCAAGTCGATCCTGACGTTTTTAGAGCCGTTCAAGTGCTTCAAGTTCATTTAAACGGAGAACAAATCCAAGCGAGCCTTCAATCGGGCGATAAAGCGAAAGCGACTCGGTTGATTGAAAACACGACCAAAATTGCCTCCAATTTAGGTCAAGCCAAAGTCACACGCGCGCTGACCCAACTTGCCGTCGACATCAAAGCCGGTAAATCGGTTTCAGATGATTTAGCGACGATCAAAGACGAAGCGAAAAAGACCAAGCTTCTAATGTCCTAAGAGGAGAAAACACCCCTTGCAAAAGAAATGTCCAAGTTGCGGGAGCCCGGTGATGCCGGGTTCCCTTTTTTGCGATGGCTGCGGGGAAAGTGTCTCTCAAGTCCAAGTCGCAAGAAAATTAAGACAATCCTCTTTTGATACCGTGAAAGATGCGTCGCAAGGTCTTCTCTCTCCGGGAGAACGCCTCAAAGCGAAACACACTTACATCATCGAAGAAGCGGTTGCTCGAAGCGGATTTGGAGCGACTTTTAGAGCCTCGAGAACAAGTGATGGGAAACCTGTTCTCATCAAGCAGATGCTCGATCAAAGCTCCTATGATCAATTCAAAGGAGAGCTTCTCAAGAGTTTTAAGCGAGAAGCGAAATTCTTAAGAAAAATTAAGCATCCCGCGTTTCCTCGCGGACATGAGTATTTCGAACGCAATAAATCTTTTTACCTTGTAATGGACTTTATCAACGGAAAAGAGCTGGCCAAGGCCGTTGATGAATACCGCACTTCACAGAAAAATATTGAAGATGGGCTGATTGTATATCTTGGAAAAGAAATTGCCGATGCTCTCGAAGTGATTCACCAACAAGGTTATATCTACCGAGATCTCAAACCTCAGAACGTCATGCTCGACGGGATTAGCTCTAAAGTAAAACTGATCGATTTCGGAACTCTTTATCACTTAAGCGATCAAAAGCCGTTGCTGTTCGAATCCGAAGGTTATACGCCTCCGGAATTTCTAAAAACCGACCAAAAATTTCAACCCAGCGGAGATATTTATTCTCTCGGCGCCCTTCTGTACGAAGTAGCCATGGGAGTCACCCCGAAATTTGGGGCCACCGACGATTTAAAATTTAGTAAAGTCGACGAACGCATTCGAAATATTATTTTAAAGTGTCTTCATCCGGACCCTGGGATGCGATATCAGCGCGCACGCAATGTTCGCGATGATTTAGCAAAGATTAGCAAAAAGGGAATGTGGCCGTTTCGCAATAGCAAAGCGATTCAGCCCGTAGAGCTTTCGGTCCTTCCGAAAACTCTTTATCCTTCTGCTTGTACGTTTTGCGAGTTCTGTGGATTTGCCGATGCAAATTCTCAAGCAGGTTACTGCAAAAAGTGCCGCGTGCCTTTGCGCGTAGGAAGAGTCATTTTAAAAACAGAGAAAACCGAAAAAGAATTTTTTCTTTACGCGGATGAAACGATTATCGGAAGCTCCCCCCAAGCGCATTTTAGTTTGTCCCCTCTTTCGAAAGGCGGCATCCTGCCGCAACATGTCCGGATTTTTCGCCGCAAAACGGGCCTCTGGCTTGAAGCGATCGTAAAAGATAAAGACACGACTTCTGTGAATCGTCGAAAAGTTTTGGGTCCGATCGAGCTCCTAGATGGCGATACCATCGAGCTTCCTGATGCCACTTTAAAATTTGACATCAAAGACGCCTGCTGAGATCCATCTCTCCAACGAACGAGGATTTTGATTTGTCATTGCGAGGGTCCGTAGCACCCTCGCAATGACGGAAGTCCCCCATGACGGGTTGATGCGTCATTGTCTAAACTCTTAAAACCTTGACGGATTTTTAATTTCTTTCCACACTTATTCTCTCAACCTACAGGAGAATACAAAATGATTAAGAAACTTTCGGTAGCTGTCATTTGTGCAATGGCCGTTCTTTCCACTGGCTGTGCGATGACGAAAGCCCCTTTAACGGGAATGTTTTACACAGGTCTTCAATCGGGTTTAGCCGCAACTCCTCAAGCCGGACCTAAATGGGGTGAAGCTTGTGCAAGCTCTATCTTAGGTTTGATCGCAACGGGCGATGCAAGCATCGAAGCCGCTCGACGTAACGGAGGAATCACTTCCATCTCGACCGTCGATGAAAAAGTTTCCTCAATTTTAGGAATCTACGCAACGTATTGTACCGTTGTCAGAGGCAAGTAAGTGGTTTAGTCATAACGGGGAGCTGAAAACGGCTCCCCGTTATGACGTTCATTAAAAAGTGGTTTTAAGTTTTCAACAAAAAGTTAGTTTTCTCGCTCTCCTCCTTTCTGCAATCCTGCTTTCGGCTTTACACCTCCACGGATTTTCAATGCCTGCGTGGCATAGCTTTTTGGATCATTCACCGCATGACGAAATTATTTATGGAAAAGCGCGAGATATTCGCGTGGACGACTGGTTACTTGATATTCCCATGATGCTCGCGCAAACGGCGCACGAGCCGAGCTTTCCACGGATCAATACTCACCTCGGATTGGGTGCAAATATGATGGCACCACAGAATATGCCGGTATGGAATGCTTCATTAATTTTTCACCCCGGAAACTGGGGATTTTTAGTCGGAAATGATTTTGGAATTAGCTGGCTATGGTGGAGTAAATATTTTGGTCTTCTTCTGTCGATGTATTTAGTACTTTGGACCCTCACTCGAAACTCTCTCCACTCGGCTTTAGGATCCTTGATTTTTCTCTACGCGCCTCACACTCAGTTTTGGACTTTACATAACTATGAGCCAATCATTCATGCCGCAATTTCATTTGTTGCGCTCATTTTTTTGATGGAGTCGCCTAAGAAATCGACGGTGCTGCTATCTGCATTGCTATTTACCTGGTCTTCCATCAGTTTTGCGATTGATAACATCTACCCGCCTTTTCAAATCACCTCCGCGGTCTTTTTTGGGTTCCTCACACTCGCTTACGGGTATCAAAACGGCGTTTCTCAGTTCTCCGAATCGCTTCGAAATTTGAGAATCACTTCCCTCCTCTTGTCTCTAGGGATCATTGCATTAGGCGGCTTTGTTTTTTGGGAGCATGCAAAAGAAGCGATTTCTTTGATTGCGAATACTGCCTATCCCGGAAAAAGAGTCAGTTTAGGCGGAAACTATCCTCTACAGAATCTCTTCTCCCAAAACCTGCTTATTGCTTCAGGGATTGTAAAGGATTGGGCAGTTTTCGGAAACTTTTGCGAAGCAGCCCATTTTATTTTCTTTTTTCCAGTCGTTTTAATTTCAATTCCATTCACGCCGTTTAAGAAATTCGAGAAGTCGCATCTGATTTTTTACTCCTGCATCACTTATCTGTTCTTCATTTTGCTTTACACCTATGTAGGTTTTCCGAAATGGATTGCGGAGATGACGTTATTTTCGAAAAACGCTGTAAATCGAACCCAAATCGGAATGGGACTTGCCGAAATATGCCTTCTGACGGTTTTTCTCCAGAAGAAAAGAACTGCGCCCACCCGCAAAGAGCTTCTGCGAATCCTCGGTTTGACCACTCTTTTCATCGTTTCATTTGCGCTTTTCTTTTCGGGCCGAGTTTTAGTCTCTCACAAACTGAATCTCATTGTTCCAGTGGTGATTTACTTAGTCTTAAGTTATTTACTCATCACTCCAAAAAAAGCCACACCGTTTTTGTTTTTATTCACAACCCTTTCAATGATTTATACTTTTCACTTTAATCCGATTGTAAGAGGAGGAAATGAATACCTTCAGCACAATCCTCTCGCCGAAAAGCTCAAAGAAATCGACGGGCGATTTGATAAAAAATCGAACTGGGTGGTCTTTGGAGATACAACCGAGGCTTGGGTGACCGGAAACTATTTTAGGATCCTCGGAATCTCTGCGATTGTCGGCTATTTCCCGCAACCTCAGGTGGGAATTTTTAAACCATTCGATAAGGACGGAAAATTCGCAAGTATTTACAATCAATGCGCGCATGTGAGGTTTGTAGAAGCGCAATCCGAGGAAGCCACCTTTCCTTTTGAACCGGGGCAAATCCGAGTCAGAGTTTCTCCCAAAGCGCAGGGATTTAAAGACTTAAAAGTCACTCACTTCTTATTCACCGAAGGGGCACCTGAGTATCTAAAAAAAGATTCGAGTTTTAAACTGGTTGATTCCTTCCAAGGCAAGGACATCCTGGAGCTTGTTTCCCACTGAAAGCCTTGAGTTTTGCCTCGTTTGACAACCTTTTTTCCGCTCTTTAAATTGAGCCAATGATCCACCCAACAATCTGGCCAAAAACGCCGCCGCCTCTTTCTGAGGTGCAAATCGCGGCCAGAGAAAAGTACATGGCTCTGTGGCACGATGAACTTCCCAATAAGTACGGTTCGATTGAAAAATTTAATCACGGTTTTCCGGTCAGTTTAGGGGTGAAATCGGGGATCAAAACGCTTGAGATCGGAGCAGGTATCGGCGCTCATGCGGAGTACGAAGATCTCTCGATTCAAGACTATTCCTTTTTCGAATACCGAAAAGAATTTTGCGAGAAGCTCAAAACAAAATTTCCGAGTCACGAAGTGGTCTGCGGCGATATTCAGACTAAACAAAAATGGCAAGATGGGAGCTTTGACCGGATTATCGCGATTCATGTCTTAGAACACCTTCCCGATCTTCCGAAAGCGCTCGAAGAAATTAATCGTCTCTTAAAAGCGGATGGAGTTTTCGACATCGTCATCCCTTGCGAAGGGGGTCTTGCGCATTCTTTAGGACGAAAATTCACAGCCGAAAGAATTTTTAAGAAACATTTCAAAATGGATTTTGCACCGATTTGTAAGAATGAACATGTTTCGACATACTTAGAAATCATGCACGAAGTAAAACGGTATTTTATGGTTGAGAAACAGAAGTTTTTTCCGGCGTTGGTGCCAGTGCATTCTCTGAATTTTGTGGCAGGGTTTCGGCTGGGGAAACTGTAGTCTTTGCGAAAAGCGATCCTGTTATCAGCGAGATTGCTTCGTCGCTTCGCTCCTCGCAACGACGGGGTTTTTTCCTATTCCTTTTTTGGACGATAAGGGGTGTGCTTACTTCTTCTTCGATCTCAGATCGAGGTAGACTGCAACGACGATGACCACACCCTTGAACACTTTTTGGTAATGCTCGCTAATTCCGACGAGACTCATTCCGTTATTGAGAATTCCCATGACTAAAACGCCGAATACAGTTCCCGCGATTGTTCCGACTCCGCCCATGAGACTGGTTCCGCCAATGACGACGGCGGCGATAGCATCGAGTTCGGAAAGTTCACCCGCAGACGGGACCGAACCATTCACTCGAGCCGAATCCATGACTCCGGCAAGTCCTGCGAGAATTCCCATCAGAAAGTAGGTCAGCCAAAGGGCTTTCGCTACGGGAACACCGGAGAGCTCTGCCGCTTCGCGATTGCCGCCAATTGCGTACAAGAATCTTCCGTAACGAGTGTATTTTAAAACAAAGATTCCCACTGCGGCACAGAGAAGAGAAATCAGAACCATGTACGGAATTCCGCGATATCCACAAAAGACGTAAATCCCGAGTCCCGAAAGAAGTGCAACCGCACCTGCATTTTTGAATGCCACATCTGGCAAAACTCTGCCTTTGATAAATCCGACTGCGTAGTACCCCACCGTTGCGACAAGCGTTGTTGAGAGAAGGATCAAACTCACAAAGGGCGAAAGATAGTCGCTGCTCAACGCTCCCAAACTTTCACCCAATGGTGCGACTGCTTGCGCGCCCGAAATGATTAGAGTCATTCCTCGACAGATGACCATCATTCCTAAGGTCACAATAAAAGGAGTTATTTTTAACTTCGCAATTGAGAAACCCGTGATTCCGCCGCACAAGCCGCCGACAGCTAGAGCGCACAGGAAAGAAAGCACGGCGCCATAGGGTCCGAGATTTGCCCAATGTAAACTCACTTGAGTGAGTGCACTGACCATTCCGGACAAAGCCAAAACGCTTCCCACCGAGAGATCAATCCCGGAAGTTAAGATCACAAGCGTCATTCCCACGGCCAATGTCAGATTAACGCAAATTTGGCGAGAGAGATTACTTAAGTTTCGAGAGGTTAAAAAAGCTTCATTACTCCAGTAATGGAAAAGCAGCGCCACTAGAATCACTGTGATCACAGCCCCCATCGAACGCTCGTAATTTTTCCAATTAATCTTACTTTTTCCTAAACGATTCATCATCCATCCCGTTTTCAGCTCGACTCTAGACTCCATGGTATTCTCCCGCCGCAAATGACATGACTTTCTCCTGAGTTAAGGAAATATTTTCGAGTTCGCCGACAGGCCGACCTTCTCTTAAGACTAAAACCCGGTCGCTCAAAAGAAGAATCTCGGGGAGTTCTGACGAAACCAGAATTACCGACATTCCACTTGCAGCGAGTTTTCGGATGATATCGTAAATCTCTTCTTTTGCGCCGATATCCACTCCGCGAGTCGGCTCATCTAAAAGCAAAACTTTTGGAGAACGTGCAACCATTTTTGCTAAGAGAATTTTTTGCTGATTTCCGCCACTGAGGGATTTTACAGACTGTAACGGACTTCCACACTTCACCCGCATCGATCGAATCAGACTCGTCACTTTCTTCTTTTCCGAGTCAAGATCGAGCGTCCAAATTTTTCCTAGAAGATCCTTTAAGAGCGTAATCGTGAGATTGAAATCGATCGCGTGGTTTAAGAATAATCCGTCTTTTTTGCGATCTTCAGGGACAAAGGCGACCCCACTATTCATGGATTCTTTTACCCCTTGCCAGTAAACTTCTTCCCCTTCGAGAATGACTTTTCCCGTCCGTTTGCCGGGTAAAATTCCAAGCATACTGCGAAGAAGCTCACTTCTGCCAGAACCCATCAGTCCCGCAATTCCTAAAACCTCTCCCTTACGAATCTGTAAATTCACGCCATCGAGGATTTGTTTTCCTTGTTCATCGAAGTGCTTTAGATCGTCGACCTGAAAAATGGGCGACCCTGAGAAATCTTTCTGAACCCGTTCAGCAACCTGAAGAGGTCGTCCCACCATGTATCGAATAATTTCTTGAGGGTTCGTCTCACTCTTTTTAAGTTCTGCAACCGATTGTCCGTCTCTTAAAACGATGATCCTGTCCGCAAGCTCGAACACCTCGTCTAGCTTGTGTGAGATATAAATAAACGTCATCCGATCGCGCATTCTTTGAATGACATTGAAAAGATGCCGAACTTCCGCATGTGAGAGTGCCGACGTCGGCTCATCTAGAATCAAAAGTTTCGCTTGATGATGAAACGCTTTTGCAATTTCAACGAGTTGTCTTTTAGCGACACTCAAATCTTCGACAAGCACGCGAGAATCGACTTCAAAACCCAAATCTTTAAATAAGGCGTCGGCTCGTTCGAAAAGCGTTTCCCAACGGACCGTTTCGGCCAGTTTCTGCGAAGGCTCTCCGTTGTAGGGAAAGGCCTCCGTTAAAAAAAGATTCTCAGCGACGGTCAATTTTGGGAACAAACACAGTTCTTGATGAATAATGGAAATTCCGGATTTTCGTGCTTTCAAGGTATCCGTATGCCGGATGGTTTTACCTTCGAAGACAACTTCTCCCTCATAAGTTCCATGGGGCCAAACGCCCGAAAGAATCTTCATGAGCGTCGATTTTCCGGCCCCATTTTCTCCGACGAGTGCCACGCATTCGCCTTTTTGAATCTCGAAATTTACGTCTCTTAAAGCGAAAATCCCATCAAAGGATTTTTTGACGTGCGAAATAGACAAAAGGGACGATGGCATCGCGTCGATCAAGATTTTGGGTTCTTTCCGTAAACGTCTTCCGAACTGTGGAAACCGTTATCAATCACTTCTGCTTTGATGTTTTCTTTATTTACGGCAGAAACCGGCGTGTTGATCACGGAGATATCTTTCAGTCCATTATTTTTCTTACTGTCTGAAGTGAGTGGCTGTTTTCGGGCGAGTTGCAAGGCGGCTGTTACGGCAGCTTCTGCGAGTGGTTTAATCCCTTTCAAAATAGTAAGAGATTGTTTGTCTTTCACAAGATTTTTTACCGCTGTGAGATCCGCGTCTGCTCCAGCAACAAAAACTTTTCCAGAAAGCTTCTGCTCTTCCAGCGCTTGAATCGCGCCCAAAGCCATTCCGTCATTATTCGCGAGGATCGCAGCGATATTATTTTTGTATTTTGTTAACGCATTTTCAACCGTGGCCAATGCGAGAGAGGTCGCCCACCCAGGGTGATTTTGTTTTACGACAATATGAATTCCAGGATTTTTTTCGAGGACCGATAGAACTCCACGAGTGATTTCATCCGCAACGGAGTGACCGGCTTCGCCCATCAAAATAATGTAATTTCCTTTTCCTTGAGTAGCTTTGACCGCGGCTTCGGCCTGCAGAACTCCGACTTTAAAGCTATCTTGGGTGACGTAAGCATCGATATCCGCATTCTTAATGATGCGATCGTAAGCCACCACCGGGACGCCATCTTTTTTTGCAAGCTGAACGATTGAACTCGCAGCTTCTCCATTCACCGGCTGAATGACAAGAGCATCAATTTTCTTAGAAAGCAGGGTTTCGACTTTTGCTGTTTGTCTATCGACTTTATCGTCGCAGGCAGCGAACTCGACTTCAGCGCCTTGAGTTTTAGCGAAGTCTTCAAAATACTTTCTGTCTTTTGCATAGCGCTCTTCATTTAGAGTGGCGAGTACAAATCCCAATCGAATGGGTTTCACACCGCTTTGGGTGCTAGGACTCTCGGTGCGAGTGCAATGAACCATTAAAAATGCGAGAATAAAAATCCCAGAAAACGACCTTATATATTTGAATATATTCATATTACCACCTTTAATAAATTGCGAGAGTTCTCAAAACCTGTCTAAAATTGTCTCGGCGGATTAAAGGAAAGTTGACTTCAGAAGTCAAGGTTCAGTCAGGTTCTAAATGAGCTTTGGTTAGGTTTGACGCAGATCTAACTCGTCGCATCAAACATGCTCCCCTAAGAAGCTTCTAATGAGAGCGGGGAGCGGTTATACTTAAAAGATGCAAGTTTCACTCAAATCGCTTCGCCTCTCTTTTATTTTACTCACTGCAGTATGTTCGTTCGTATTAATAAGTTGTGCACAGATGCCTTCACAAACGGCCAAAGAAGGTGAAAAAGCGAAAATCTATCTTCAACTCGCAGTCGACCAGTACAGCCAAAGACAATTTAGTAAATCGCTTGAGTCGACACAAAACGCGTTGCAGGCCGATCCGAATTTAGCGGCTGCCTACAATCATTTGGGTTTGGTTTACATGGAAACAAAACGATTCCAAAAGTCTGAAGAAGCTTTTAAAAAAGCGCTTTCAATTAATCCCGCTTATCCCGAAGTCATGAACAACCTCGGCGTCTTGTACAACCGCCAAGAGAGACATCATGAAGCGATCGCCTATTTTGAAAAAGCAATTAGCAATGAAAAATACGCGACGCCCGAAAATGCTTACACCAATATGGGGGCTGCCTATTTCAAATTAGGGAATGCGACTCGCGCCAAAGTGAATCATCAGAAAGCGCTCGAATTGTCGCCGGAGTTTTGCCTCGCGCAAAAGAATTTGGGTGATGTTTACGCAAAAGAAAAAAATTACCAAAAGGCAGTCGAATATTTTGAAAAAGCGACTACCAACTGCCCTCTTTTCGACGAGAGTCAGTACAAATTGGGTCTTGCCTTAATGAAATTGGGAAAACGCAATGTCGCGAAAGCCCATTTTGAAAAGCTAATCGAAAAACACAAAAACGGCCCTTACGTGGATCGTTCCAATGAGGTTCTCAAATACCTCCAATAAATGAGTAGACCCAAACGAACTTTCCCTTTAAAAGCTAACTATCTATGGACAACTTAGGTTCATTTTTAAAATCTCAACGAGAGGAGCGAGGCATCGCTTTGGAAGAAATTGCCTCGATCACAAAAATCCACATCAAAAGTCTCCAAATGATGGAGCAAGGAAATTGGAAAGCGCTTCCTGCAGAGCCGTTCATTCGCGGATTTTTGATAGCTTACTCTCGCTACGTCGGATTGGAACCCAACGCTGTCATCGAGCACTATCGCCAAGAGATGCATCCGCAACCTGTACCCGCTTCGCAGCCTTTGCCAGTCGAAGATGAAGTCATCGTCGAAGAAGAATTGCCTTCCAGTACGAGCGAATTTACCGCCACAGCAGTCACCGAAACCCCTCTCGAACCGGAGAGTGAAGAGCAAACGCTCGCGTATGAACTTCCTAAAAAAACAACTCCTCCTAAGGTTTGGATCGGTACGGGCTTTGCTGTAATTGCCTTGATTGCCGTTCCTGTGGTTCTTAAACTTCGTAAAGATTCGCAAGTTCAAATTAAAAGTCCAATAGCTGCCGAGTCTCACGAGTCTGTGAAATCGCTCGTCGAAAAAGCCGCAAGCCCCGAACAAAATACGGGGGCACTTGCCGATGCTGCGAGCGTCCCGGCCGAGGCCACCAAAGAGGTGGTCAAAGAAGCGGTTCCCGTTGCGGTAGCACCCGCAATCGCAAAAGAGGTTACGACTCATACAGAGCAAGCCCATCCAGAAAATCAGGTTGCGACTGTCGCAAATCCTTCAGAAGCTTCGAACCACGTCATTACAGTGAAAGTGAAAAATAAATCCTGGTCGAAAGTCGTCATCGATTCGTCTTCACCGGTCCAAAAGATTCTAGAACCTGGGGATTACTCTTTTTCAGCAAACGAGAAATTTAAGATTGTTCTTGGAAATTCAAGCGGTGCCGAAATTGTGCACAACGGGGAAAAGTCCGACGGAGCTAAAATTGACGGCACGATTCGACAGTTCGTATTTCCCAATAACGCCCGATTTCCTCAAGATCCTTTGAAAAGAAAAGTCGCTTCTCCAGAAAAAACTGAGAGTGATGCTGCGAAAGAGACCCCATCGCAGAACTGACAACGATACGTCACTATGAAATCTTTTTCGGTCGGACAACTTGCAGTATGGCTTCACCCAGCTGAGGGCGAAGCCATTGCTCGCGTGATGATGGTTCATGGAATCTGCGAGCATTCGGGAAGACACCTCAACACGATTCAAGCGTTGAATAAGCTCGGTTATGAAGTGGTTCGTTTTGATTTGCGCGGCGCTGGTCGGAGCGGTGGCATCCGTCAATACGTCGAAGGATTCGCAGACTACGTACAGGATTGTGTCCAAGTTTACACTTGGATTTGCCGAGAGCTTTCCCACCTACCCCTTTTTGTTTTAGGCCATAGCCTAGGTGGCTTAATTGCAATTTATTTCGCATCTCACTACAGCAAAGCGCTTCAAGGACTTATTTTAACGGCACCCGCTTACAAGGTCGGTGAAGGTGTGTCTGCGTTTAAAATCGCTGCAGGAAGAATTTTGAATCGCCTTTTACCCAAACTCAGAATGCCCGAAGGCATTGGCGCTCCGGTTTCGAGAGATCTCAAAGTTTGCCAAGACTACAAAAGTGACCCGCTCTGCTGCCACACCAACACGGTAAAACAAGGAGTGGAAATTCTCAACGCGATGGAAGTTCTTCCTGAAATCGCGGCCCAAGTCAGTTGCCCAGTCATGATTATTCATGGCACTCATGACCGCATTATTTTGCCTGTGGGAAGTTTCGATATTCTAAAGCACTTCGCCTCGAAGGAGAAGACGCTGCATTTCATCCCCGAGGGTTTCCACGAACTTCACAACGATCTTTGCAAAGAACAGTTTTTTCCTCTTCTTGGAATCTGGATCCAGAGACATTTAAAGAAAAGAAAATGATTTGATCGCCGTCGTTGCGAGGAGCGAAGCGACGAAGCAATCTCGCTGATAACATGAGCGCTCTTTTGCAGCGAGATTGCTTCGTCGCTTCGCTCCTCGCAACGACGGCATTATTCATGACGGCGTACTTTACGCAGGTTTTTTTAGGTTTTGCTTAGAATTCCACCAAAACAGAAGGCATACCGACAGTAAAACGATTTGAGGCAAGAGTGTTTGGTACGTTGGAAAAATCCCTAGCACGTCAAATCTAAATCCTATCGGTAAATGCGTCATTGGAATCAAACCGGTCTCTTGGAAAGAGTGAACCGCTTTGCCAATCAAAATAAAAGCGAGAAACGCCATCACAAAAGAAGAAACCGCAAACAATTGACGAATCGGAAGTCGCGCGCTCATTCGAATCGCAATCGCAGAGGAAATAATGACGATGAGAAGGCTCATCGCAACTCCTGAGTATAAGCTCTGTTCGCCCGCTTCGCCCACTTCCAGAAGCAACGCCCTTAAAAACAAAACCGTTTCAAATGCCTCTCGAAAAACTCCCATAAAAGCGACAAAGCCGAGTCCAATTAAACGCCGTTTCGCAACTGCCGTTTCTACCGTCTTATTGATAAAAGCTCTCCACTTTCCCATTTCAGTCTTGCGGTGAAGCCAAAATCCGAAATAGAGTAAAATAAAGACGGCCATCAACGACACGATCCCTTCGAGTAATTCTCGCGTCGCCCCACTCATTTGCATTAACCAGCCAGAGAAAAACCAAGTCACTACTCCTACAAGAACGGCCGCTATCCATCCGCCGTGAATATAAATTGCAGCTCCTTTGATGCCAATCGACCGAATGACTCCCAAAAGAGTAATTAGAATTAAAACCGCTTCAAAAGCTTCTCGTAAGAAAATTCCTCCCGCCAACGAGCCAATGACCCACGGACTCGTTTTAGAGTTCGCAAGAACATTTCTCGCTTCTTCAAGTTTCTTATCGACTTGGAATTTTAATTCTTCGAGACGGTCAACCGAAACTTCTTGCGAAATTCCATTTCGGAAATCGGCCATCGTTTTTTCAATCTGGATTGTTAAATTTGAATCGCTATTTCTGAGTCGAGCTTCGATGGGTTCAATGCCCTCAAGATAAGCAGCGATAGCGGCCTCTTTTGCCCCTCTAAAGTCTTTTTGAGAATATTTCGTAACGCTTAAGACGAGCTGGCTTTTTGCAAAATCAAGATTTTGATAATCAATATTGTCCGAGGCCTGATAGGTTCTGCCCTGAATAAGCTTTAATTTTTTATCAGCAGAAGATCCGAGAGAATTGTCTGCCAACAAAGCTTCGTCCGAATGAGACGCAAGTGCGCTCAATGTCAATGGCTCTGTCGACGCTTGAGAAGGAGCGTAAGCTGAATACTTTAAAGACGCTGCGTAAAATGCAAGATCCCAAATCTCTGCATCCGAGAAGTTAGGAAATGCTGCCATCGCGGTTCCGGGCACCCCTAAACGAATACTATTATAATATTGGAAAGGAGACATTTGGTGAGCTCTGGCAGCGTGAAAATCGGCAGGCTTGGGGTCAAGACTTCCTCCGGAAGGCCCATCTCCGTGTCCGGTTTGCCCATGACATTGCGCACAGTTTTGCTCGAAATGTTTTTTACCTTTTGCAAGACTCGGCCATTTGCGAGGAGACATTTCAATGCCTTGCGAAGAAATAACGATTTTTTCACAAACGCGAGAGAGTTCTGCGATTTCTTTTTCATCGGCTTTCGCAAGTACCTTACTTTGTAATTTTTTAAGATTGGAGACAAGTTCTTGATTCCCTTTTAAAGTAGGAATGGCTTCGACCATTCGAATGGCCTCTTTTGCGAATTCAACTTGCTCTGCATATTCTGCAGCCTCGATCACCTTACCGTTTTGAACCGCTCCGGGATAATCAATCGCGAGATAATCTAAAATATGGACGATAAACCGAGGGCTTTGTTCTTCTTCCGCTGCGAACAGGAAGGCAGTGCAAAAAAGAATTAAAAATATTTTTTTCATTGTAATAAGTCCTCAACGTGCTCCATGCCTTCGTCGAGAAGTCGCTCAATATGCTCGTCATCTAAAGAATAAAACATGGTTCGATGGTCCCGTCGGACGGTGACCAATTTTAGATTTCTCAGAGTTCGAAGATGGTGGCTGACCGCCGAGGGACTCATCTTCAAAAGCTCTGCAATTTCGCTCACACACAATTCGCCTTTGGAAAGTGCGTAAACGATTTGGACCCGCGAAAAATCTCCCAAAGTACGGAAGGTCTCGGAGAGTAATAAAAATTTTTTTTCAAACCCTTTTCCGTGGATTTGGCTCTCTAACTGCGAGTAGACATTAGAAGTTCTCATATGAGCATATGTTTAGATGAGAACATGTGCCCCGTCAAATTTATATTTAAAAGTCCGCGATTGGCCTGTCATTAAAGGCATTCGCGGTAATACTTCTGCATGTCTTTATATCGTTGTGGAGAATTTTAGGAAAGAATTTTTATGTTCGAGAATCGAAAAGAAGCAGTCAGTTTTTGGTAGAGTGCTTCTGACTTTGTCGTTTGCTCAGTCAAACAAAAGACGCGAAGGCCGGTTCCTCCTGGCGTCAGTGACTGACAAAGTTCTTGGACCCGTCTTGCAATCGCTTGCCCCGAATCAACCCATAAGATCGGCCGATTGAAAACCTGCTTCAGTTCTTCTTTTAAAAGAGGAAAATGGGTACATCCCAA
>CALCZU010000133.1 GCA_937903155.1 uncultured Bdellovibrionales bacterium | reverse complement strand
GATTGCTTGATACGGCGGGCATGGGAGGGGGTGTGAAACCCCAGCCTCAAGTACCCTTCTCGGCGATAGATGGGTCGGGTCTCCGAAGTCTATTGAGGGCCTGCGAAACAACTTGAGGCTGGGGTTTCACACCCCCTCCCATGCCCTTCGTTTCGAGGTTTTACTGAGGTTAGTTTTTGTTTAATTGGGTGTGGAGGTGGTGGGGGGAGATTAGGAAATAGAGGAAGAGTTTGGGGTGGAAGACGCCTACGGTTTTTTTGGGGGGTGTGCGGGAGGGGATGGTGGGGAGGTGGTCTGCGTTTGTCGATGGGGATTGGTGGTGTTGGTCGTGGTAGCCTTGGTTTAGGGTGAGGTGGTTGAAGAGGGGGTTTTGCCAGACTACGGCTTCGCCGATTGGGACTTCGAAGTGTTGGAGGTAGTTGAAGTAGAAGAGTTGGAGGACGAAGAGGATTTGCCACAGGATTAGGATGGCTAGGCCTTTGGGGCCGAAGGCGAGGTAGAATGCGAGTTTGATTAGGGTGCGGAGGGTTTCGTCGATAAAAAGGAGGGGGGTCCAGGATTTTTTGGGGATTTCTGCAAGGGCGGCTCCGGGAATGAGGAGGATTAGGTAGGGGATGAGGGCGTTTTTTGTGAGGTAATAAGATCCGGAATGCCAGTCGCCTTTTTTGTTTAGATTGGTGGAATAATCTTTTGGGCCGTTGTTATATTTGTGGTGGTTAGTGTGATGTCTTTTGTAGAGATTCCAGCCGAGGGCTAAGCAGTTTGCCAGGAGAATTCCTTGAATTTCTCTGGAGTGGTTGACTCTCGGATTTCCGACGGGGCGGTGGAAGAAGTTGTGGAGATTTCCGTAGGCGTACATTGCGATAGGCATTGAGAGTAATGCGAGTGCTGCGGAAATTGCGAAGTGATCTTGTGCGATGAGGGCTAGTGATGAAAGTAAAATGAGAAGAGCGAATGTTGCGAATAGCGGGGATGTGATTGGGGATTTCATTGGTGGGTTCTGTAGCAATAGATGTGCTTCAGGTCAATACGACTGCTTTCAGACGAAATGACGTCCGTTGGAGTTTGTCCACTAGGCTGCTTTTTTGAACTGGTCTAAATCTGTCAGATTAAAGGTGCAGTGAGAACATCGATATTTGAAAATTCCGCGTGTATCGATGTCAATAACTAGTTCTCCGTGTCCAAATGGACAGATAGGCGAAGTTCCACTTTTGGACTGGCCGTTTACTTTTCTAGTTTTGCTAATTTCGTAGGTTCGAATATGGTCATTTTCAAAACCGCGTAATTTTAAACTTCCTATTTCTGTGAATTGTATGGAGTTGAGCAAATCAGCGGATACACTTTCTAATTTTGCAACGCATTCGTTGGAAATTAGTATTTGTTCCGGTTTTGCGGAAGAACCTAGTCTGGAAGCAAGATTTACGGGGCGTCCAATGGCAGTGTAACTGCGCATGTGTCTTTCATTGCCATAAAATCCTACCGAGGCGAAACCCGCAGAAATACCGATCCCTACTTGAAAGGGAGCCAGCCATAAATCTTCATACTCTCTTCTGCGATCGTCTATTTTCTTATTGATAAGTAGCGCGGCATTTACGACTCTTTCAATGTAATCTGACTGGGGAACGGGATCGTTGGAGAAACCTAAAACTCCATCTCCCATGAATTTGTCGATCGTAATTTCATACTGCAACAAACTGTCCATGGAATCTTCCATAAACATAGTTAGAATTTTATGTAGGTCGGTTCTGTCTAGGCGTATAAATCTCTCCGTCGAACCAATAATATCAATGAAAATTACGCAAATGTCGGTTCGGTGAGCAACACGTCCGAAGTCGATTGTGCCGCTTTTAATCGCTTGAACCACTTGAGGACTAAATTGTTTTGTCAGTTCTGCCAGTCCTACGGCTTCTTTTGTTTTGGTGCGAATAATATCATTTCTGGCTCTTAGTTCTTCTTGCAGAGCTCCTCGTCCAAGAAATTCCCTTGAGTGAAGCTCTTCATGAAAAAATCTGCTGACTGATGCAATTAAATTCACGCTAATTAAGAACATACAGGACAACATCGCGGCGAGCGAAATGGGTCTGGCCGAGAACGCAAGGACGAGGAAGGGGCCCGTAATAATGCTGATATTGGTTAGGTAGAAAGGCCAAGTAAATCTAAAACCCATAGTCATGCCAAGAACTACAAGGATCAGGCCTGCATAGTAGGGGGAGCCTACGTCGCCGAGACGGTACATCATTAAGTGTAACGGAAATGCGCAGCCAGTGATAAACACCGTACAACTAATCTGTATCTTGTTTAAAACGTGACTTTTTTGAACGAATTTGTTGACTACAACAATCGTCACAACGGTCGACATTCTGTACAAAAGAAATTCCCAAAAGTAGTTCGAGTAATAGAAATAATCAGCGATGGAAAAAAATAGGAAAAGCGGGAGTACGTAAATGGAGCTGGCAAGCGCAGCTATTCTTCGCAGTTGTATTCCGCGCTCAAGGTCTGCCTTCGAGCCTCGAAGCTCAACTAAGAATGTGCCTTTCTTCTTAGTCTGCTTTGTCGATGATGCTGAAGATGTTAATGCCATTAGGTTCAAACTCCGTGGATACCCGGGTGTTAGAGAACTTGTACAATTCTTTCATTTGTTCTTCTGTTCGAAGGATTAAATGCCAGTCGAATAAGCTCAGCATCCCGAATTTGTTCGGCGTAGTTGAGTTGAAGTTACCGATAACGAGTTTTCCATCGTCGTTTACTTTACCCCAAAGAACTTCTGCTACTCTACGAGCGATAGGATCCGTAAAATAGTCAAATAAGCCCGCAGAATAAATAAGGTCAAAACTTACCGGCACATCTAAACCCTCTTTGATAACGGTCTTGAGATTGATATTGAGAAGGTGAATTCGCGGTTCTTTTACTCCTAATTTCATGCATTCGACTCTGATTCCCTTTTCTGCTTCTCTTAGGGCTGCGACGTCCTGATCTAAAAGGTAAAAATCGATTCTTTCCAAGTCTTTTGGGTTAATTTCTTTCACAGCTTCTCTAATTTCAACTGCAGGTCCACATGCAACGGCGAGAAGGTTTAACCGGGTAGGAATCGTTTCAACGACATTGAGAATTTTTGTTTTTAGATAGCTAACCCGGTTTCTGACAGCGCCTGGTTCTGGATGAAGCTGCATCGCTTTTTCCATGCACCGTGAAAAGATAGTTTTTCCAGTGGCATCATCTCGATAAATAATACTCATCATTTCGAAATCCCCCGCGTAGCCACGAGGTTTTGTGTAGCTGCGTTCCGCGAATACACTTTCGTAAATTAATGCTTTGAGCTGCTCTCTAAAAAATTCAAAACCGAGAGGTCTTTCTGCGTCGGTGAGCTTCTCAAAATGTTTTTGAAGGCTCAAATTACTTTCGACGATTGCTTCATTCATGGCAGGACCAAAGGTGTCGATGACAGACTCTTCAAATGCTGCTTTCTGTGTGACGCTTCCGAATAGTCTATTGGCTTCCAGATGAAGAATTTTCTCACGAAATAGTTCTAATTTATTTTTCAGCTCGTGAATCTCAAACTTGATCTCGGGCATTAACGTGGAGTATTTGGTCGAAGAAATTTGAACTTCACGCAATTGTCTAATCGCATCTGCAAAACAAAAGAGTTTTTCGACGTCGATATATTGACCCTGTGTTTGGAAGCCAATTACTAAACGGTCGTTTTGATCGCTGGAGCGAACTTTTTTAAGCTTTACAGTTTGAAAAGCGCTATTCTCTAAGAGAAGTGTCCCGAGGATCTCTTTTTCAGACTTTGCCGGTGAATGGTCTTCGTTTTCGATCTCAATTGCCAATCCGAAATAACTGAAATTAATAATTGGGAATTTTTGGTTGCCCACAGAAAGGGTCAGTCCCAAGTCATCGAGAATGTGCCGATCTTGTCGTACTTGCTTTGGGTGACCTTCTAATTTTTTTACAGTTGAATGACTCATTGATTCTCCCTCAGTTAACTTATCGGAAAAATGCAGATAATTATTTAGTCTCTGCTACAGAGAGATCGGCTTAGGGTTTTTTGTAGGTATGTCGATAAAACTTAGCGCATGGACGTAAAACCTGAGAAATTTTCTTTATCACTTTGTGTAGTGCTTTTTTCTATGCATGTAGTTGCAGCGGTAGGAGTTACTCACTTTACTACGACCTTAGGCGTTATTTGCTTCGTTTTTAGCCATATCTTCTTTGCCACTTTTGGAATTTCGCTTGGATATCATCGATATTTTTCTCATCGCTCCTACAAAGCTTCACCTGCGTTTGAAAAAATTCTCGCCGTAATATCGGTGCTCTGCTTTCAAGGAGGGCCTATTTATTGGGCGGCAGTTCATAGGATGCACCATATTAAGACTGAGAAAAAGGGGGATGCACATTCGGCGGCGAGAGGATTCTTTTGGTCTCATTTCGGTTGGATGTTGTACAGAAGGCCCAACGGCTTTTCTTATAGTTATGCTCAGCGATATATTGGTGACCTTACAAATAAAAAATTTCTAAATGCGGTTGATCGCAATCAGTTGGCAATTAATTTCGCTTTTCTAATGTGTTTGGCTTTAACATCTTGGGTATTTGGTCGTTTAGATTTATTTTTTTGGATGGGGCCAATCAGGATCGTTACAGTGTGGCACAGTACTTGGTTGATAAATTCGTTTTCTCACGGGGCGAAACTTTCTCCGGGATTACCACACGGACTACGAAACAATGTGATTATTGATTTTCTTCTTGGAGGAGAAGGTTGGCATAAATCGCATCACGAACGACCAGGGATCTTTTCTCATCGCGCAAACTGGCATTTTGATTTTGGAAACACCTGTTTAAAGTTAATGTTTATTTTGGGCTTGGCGTTTCCCAATAGTAACCGCTCTAAAACCACCGAAAAAGATCTTTCAGACGAAGTCAATTCTGAAGTTGTTGAACAAGTCCAGCCCTAAAGTCTAAGACAATTTTTATCTCTTCTGCAACACCCCATGTCTTGTTGAATGATAAGAAACTGTTACGATTTACAAATGGGACGCGTCATACATTTTGAGATCAATGTGGATCAGCCTGAAAAGTCAGCGGATTTTTATTCCGAGGTTTTTGATTGGGTCATTTCTAAGAAGGAAAGTGATACTTCTGACTACTGGCTGGTGCATACGGGGCGACAGGACCTAAAAGGGATTAACGGCGGGCTTAAAAAGACGCATTTGAATACAAAAGGGATTATTCCGACCGTCGGAATTGAAAATCTTGCAGAGACGATGAAGAAAATTGAAAAGTCCGGGGGAAAGATTCTTTCTCCGCGGACGGCCCTTCCTGCGACGGGTTACCTCGCTTACTGTAGCGACCCCGAAGGCAATGTCTTCGCTTTACTCGAATACGACTCAGACGCTGAGTGAGACCTCCGTCATTGCGAGGGTGCGTAGCACCCGCCGCAACCTTTGTACTGTCGTAACGTGGAAGGTTGCCGCGGGTGCTGCGCACCCTCGCAATGACAAAGTTTTCGAATCAAAATCGCGATGGCGAAAAAAAGCGGGAGATTTCTCTCCCGCCGTTCGTTCTTAATGAAAAATTATGCGATTGCGTTTGCGAAAAGCATTTCACGGTACTTTGGAAGCGGCCAGAGTTTGTCGGACAAAAGCATTTCGGCTTTATCGCAACTCGTTCTGAGCTCATTCGCAAGAGGAGTAATATCTTTTGCGATGCTTTTCATGATTTTCGATTCTTCGCCGAGATCGTGTAACTTCGCCAATGCTTTATCCAAAGCTTCGGCGCCGTTTAAGATCTCTGCGTAAGTTTTTTCCAAAACCGTCACGCGTTTTTTCTGAGCGGATTTTGCAGCGTCGGTGACTAGAGCTTCCATCGCTTCGCCTGAGGCTTTCACCTGAAGTTCGACGGCGGGAACAACTTGAGTCGTCACCATCTCGAGAAGCGTCGTGTGCTCAATCAGCAACGTTTTATTATAACGTTCGACCGCAATATGATAACGAGAGGCAATTTCGGGCGCCGTCAAAGTCTTGGTGCTGACCAAAAACTCAACCGACTTCTTGTCATTTAAAACTTCGATGGCTTCGACCGTCGAATTTAAAATGGGAAGTCCGCGCTTTTTTGCTTCTTTCTGCCATTCGACCGAGTAATTGTTTCCTTCAAACCGAACTGGTTTGGATTCGACAATCAGCTCTTTTACAAGCTCCATCACCCCTTCATCGCGATTTTTCTTTTTCGAAAGAATCGTTTTGAGGCGTGCAGTCGCTTCAGTAAATGTCGACGCGACGGCCGCATTTAAGATGGTCATGGGCATTGCGACGTTGGCCGAAGCACCGACGGCTCGGAATTCAAATTTATTTCCGGTGAATGCAAAAGGACTGGTACGGTTTCTATCCGTGTAGTCTTTCGAAACATCCGGAATGTGATTGACTCCGAGGTTAATGATTTGAGCTTCCGTCGCCTTGTTCGCTTCACCTTTTTCGATGACGTTGAAGATCTTCTCAATCAATGAACCCAAAAAGACCGAGATGATGGCCGGAGGCGCTTCATTGCCACCCAAGCGATGATCATTTCCTGGAGAAGCAATCGCCGCTCTTAACGCCGCTGCATGGTTATTCACCGCACTGACGACGACCGCAAGCACCGCTAAAAATCTTAAATTTTGGTGAGGGGTGCTTCCGGGTTCTAAGAGATTTTCGCCTTTGTCATTTGCTATACTCCAGTTGCAATGTTTTCCACTTCCGTTGATCAGCGCAAAAGGCTTTTCGTGGAGGAGGCAAACAAAACCATGACGGCCGGCAATCCGCTTCATCGTTTCCATGGTGAGCGTATTGTGATCGGCTGCAACGTTCATGCTTTCAAAGATCGGCGCCAATTCGAATTGAGACGGTGCGACTTCGTTATGACGTGTTTTTACGGGGATTCCGAGACGATAAAGTTCGTGCTCCATATCTTCCATAAAATTTTTCACTCGAGAAGGAATCGCCCCGAAGTAGTGATCTTCAAGCTGCTGTCCGCGAGTCGAAGGAGAGCCCAGTAACGTGCGTCCCGTCAAAATCAGATCCGGCCTTAAGGCGGCTAAGTTTTTGTCGATTAAAAAATATTCTTGTTCGGAACCAAGGGTCGCAGCGACGCTCTTTGCATCCACATCGCCTAAGAGTTTTAAAAACTCTACCGCTTCTTGCGAAAGCGCTTGGATACTTCTTAAAAGCGGCGTTTTGGTATCGAGTGCTTCACCGTGGTAACCGAAAAATACGCAAGGGATGCAGAGTGTTTTTCCCCATTCGCCTTCGACGATAAAAATCGGAGAAGAAGGATCCCAAGCCGTGTAACCGCGAGCTTCAAATGTCGAACGCATTCCGCCGCTTGGAAAACTCGAAGCATCGGGTTCTCCTTGTACAAGTTGGCTTCCCGTAAATTGCTCCATCACGCGGGTTTCAGAATGATGAGTGTGTTGAATCGAAAGAAAGGCGTCGTGTTTTTCCGCTGTGAGTCCCGTCATCGGTTGAAACCAATGGCAAAAATGAGTTGCACCTTTATTAATTGCCCATTCTTTGATGACGGCGGCACAAGCTTCGGAAGTTTCTTTCGGCATTTTCTTGCCGAGATCCAAAGTCTTTAAAAGATTTTGATAAGCATCGCGCGGCAACTTCTGCCTCATTTGAGCTAATCCAAAAGTCGATTCTCCGAAAAATTCGGAGATCGCAACGTGTTTCGTCGAGTGCGATTGTGGTTTCACGGCTTTACTTGAACTTTCTGTAATTGAGGTTAAGGCACGGTATCTCTCGGATTGAGATCCGGAATTTAGATCGAACATGTTTTCCCTTTCCATGGTCTGTTGGAATCTAAAGACTCCAAAAAACAATGCATTTGTTATGACCTTTTAGAATTAAAAAGTTAACTCGTAAAAAGTCATCGCCATTCTCGAGGAAATTAAAAAAAATTTCAAGTGCTATCGGTAGGTGCTACGCGCTATTTTTTGTTTAAAACACCCAACCCGTCCCACCCGTCGTTGCGAGGAGCCAAAGGCGACGAAGCAATCTCGCTGCAAAAGGACGCATTGGGTTGCATGAAGAAATTTCTTCTCCAGCACATCGAGATTGCTTCGTCGCTTCGCTCCTCGCAATGACGGGAAGGGGCGACGCTCCCGCAGGACGAAAGCGCCGGCCTCTTATTCCATTACAATCGGATCTTCGAACAGTCCGAACTTTCTTCGAGTCCGATTTTTAAACACACAGGACTTTGCTCGCCATCTAAGCCGCGGGGTCCTTCCGCTCCGATTTGGCCGCGAGGGCCTGGTTGGGCAGGGGCAGGCTGAGGGCAGATGCCTGCAGAGTCTGGGGAACCCGGATCTCCACCGGGGCCGCCTTCACCGCCTTCGCCGCCACGTCCGCCGAAGCCTCCCTTTCCGGGCAGGTGTCTCACATCTGCTCGAAAGCCTTCTGAGGTTTCTACTTGGACGTAAACAGGGGCTGTGGCACCGCCTTTGGCGCCTATTGAACCCGTAGCGCCACGACCTCCAGGATTGCCCGGGGCGCCGGCTCCAATTTGGCGAGTACAGATCTTAATACAATCTGGAGGCGCGGGAATAAACGGGGGGCGAGGGAGATGACAATGGGGAGCAGGGTTTTGAAGAGAAGCACCGTCGACGCCTTTTGCACCTTTTGCCCCGACAGGGCCCTTCGCTCCCTGGACGCCTTCACCGCCGTCCTCGCCGCGGTTATAAATGGCTAAG
>CALCZU010000132.1 GCA_937903155.1 uncultured Bdellovibrionales bacterium | reverse complement strand
GTGCGCGCGTTTTCAGCTGGTCCATGAGTTTGGGATTTTTTTGCGCAATTTCGTTTTGCTCGGCCTTTAAGGGTTCGAACTGGGCCAAAAACTGTGTCGTCCGAACGGGTTGGCCATTGATTTTTAATAAAACGCGGTCCTTGGAATCTACAAGCGTCTGTGTGCAAGACAGAAGGAAGAAGGCCAAAATTGGGTAGATAAAACGGAGCATTTGCATTGGCAGATGTTAGTGGAACTAAAGCAGTGTGGCAAGCTAAGCAGCAGGTGAATCGAGGGTTATTGCCAAGAAGAACAAGCTCTTGGTATATTCCGCGGTAGGGGGATATATGACAAAAATTTTTCTGGGTTTATTTTTCTTATTTTCATTCGGTAACACACTTCATGCTGCGGAAGCTCGTCCATTTGCGCCGCTTCCACTGGGCTCGAAACTTGTCTTCAATGCACGACAAACAGTTTATGCTGGGTACACCATCAGTCCCGTGAGTGAGGTCTTTGGAGTCGGCTGTGAGATTCGTCTTCCAAAAGCACTGACCTATGATTTGTCGTTTGGGCCAGAAACGGTTTTTACCGTTTGGGGCGGACATGTTCAAAAGGCACAATGGGAAGGTCAGTTCACTCGTTTTTTTCGCACGAACCAAATTGGCCAGGGCAAAGAAATTCCAGATTACTCTCGGCAAGCTGAAGTCCGGGATCGGATCTTCACCGCTTTCAAAACGGAAGGACTGGGAAGCGACCCGTTTGTAATGGCGGAGTCGTATGGTGTCGGCGGCCTTTTTCTGAGGAGCAATTCGGGCGACACGGTGATGTTGTTGTGTTCCAAGGCGGTTTCTAAAGGGGGCGCTCTCGTTCCGACTCTTCCTGCTTTAAGCGAAACGCTTGAGTTTATCGGCGTCGCTCTAAAATAAAGGTTGAAAACTCAATCTGGCTCCGAAACCAGTGCCAAGCCATGATGAATAAGTTCGGTCGGTAGACTGTGCTTATCGGAGCCTTTGGCATTTTCACCGAAGTCGCGAACCATCTTTTCGACGGGTTTTTTCCAAGAAAGATTCTTCTCGTCACTCAGTTTTTGCGTGGCGATTTCTAAAAGCTCAATTCCAATCAGCCATTCTTCTTGGAATTGGGTCGTATAGGCCGCTGCAATTTTTTCCAGAGCCGATAGCATTTCCTTTGGGGATGGCGTCAGTTCTCGTTGAAAACGCAAACCGCTGTAGAGATCAAAAATTTTCCATTCTCGCTCGGTGTAGGGAGAAGTTCTTCCCGGGGCGGTGCTAACGTTGCCGCATTCGTATTCGCCGTAGGTGTCTCTGTCTGCAGGACCAGCAAAAACGGACACCGCTTGAGTGCCGATGATTTGATCGAAAGCCCCCCACTTCGGTTCATAATAAATCTTAGAGCCGCGAGTAATTTTGCAGTGGGTCCACGTAAGATAAAGCAATTTTCCTTCTTGTCGGAATAAATGCAGTAAAGTTCCTTCGATCACAAAACCGGATGAAAATTCGAGTCGACAGACTCGTCCGCGAGTTAATCCGATACTTTGCAGGTCAGAATCCGAAAGAGTTTCGGGGGGAGTCGTCGGAAACTTTTTCCAAAAACCAATGGGAGAGCTAAACCCTTCAGGATGTCTCACTCGACTATGACCCGCTAACTCCTTTTGTTTAAAGGCGATTTGAACAGGCCCCGTCATTTTGAAAAAGTCCACCGTACCGGATTGCGAAACTTCGTAGTCGCTGAGAATGCCGCTTGCAGAAATCCCAGAGTCGTAAAGGACCGTATTGACGGATTGCGCTTTTTTAGCAAGTTCGAGACCGGTTCGCCCCCCGAGCTTAAACGCCATTTTATTTTCAACTTCGTCTAGAAGTGTCGGAAGGGATTCGAGAGATTTTGCGACGAAGAGTTGGGGTTGAGGTTCTGTGATGTCGTAGGATTGATTTAAACAATCCAATGTCAGCGGAAGTTTTTTTACTTGTGGAGAAAGACATTTTTGACTCTCGCCTACGGAAGATAAAAGTCCAGCGCCGTAGATGAGGGGAGAATTAATATCTCCGACGAGTCCATACTCAGATGTCCACCATGCCATGCGCGCAAGTTGAGCGGCTTCAGAAACGAATGAGAGGGACGCGTAAGCGGCCTTCAGTGCGGCTTCGGCCTTTGCAATATCGACGGGAAGTGTGTCAGGATTTTCTTTAATATCAGAGAGCACTCGAATGGCTTCGTACAAAACCACATCTTCTTTGCTGATAATGGCTTTGTCGGACATTTTTGCGTAACGAAGCAAAAAGTTACGAAATGCATCATTAATCAAAATCGGAACATGTCCCGCGGCTTCGTGAACAATGTCGGGTGCGGGAGTATAGGCAATGTGTTGAATACTTCGCATGTCCATCGCAATCGGCATAATTCCGCGAGCCTGAAAATCTAAGAACGCTGCTGGCGGAATAAATCCGCACACTCCGATTGCACCCCATCCAAATTTTGAGAGGTGCGAATCGATCTCATGAATGCTGGGAATTTTGTGAAGAGAGATGCCAGTCTTTTTCAATCCTTCTGCATAACAAGGGACGGCGTGTGTTTTAAAAAAGCTGCGAGCGCGTCTCATGATATGTCGCCAAGCAGCATGGTTTTGGGGAGTGTAAGCGGCGTAGTCCTGTTCGACGACGTATCTTTTAAGATAATTTGGAATGCGCTCAAAAGCCCCGGGCATTGCAGTCTCCTTAAAAAAACTCAAACCAAAGAAAGTATAACGCCAGCTCTGAAGCTTGTCGCTATTTCCTTGTGTAGTTTTTGAGCTCAAGGTGGGTAAGGGGGCCTGTGTTAAAATAAGGGCATGCGAATCCTCGGGCTTTTCATCTGTATGTTTTTTCAATCGTCGCTTTTTGCAGCAAAGCCGCTTCAGATTATTTTTACGGCGAATCGTTTTGGGGAGATTGAGCCTTGCCATTGCCAGGACAATCAAATTGGCGGCCTGGGACGCCTTCTAACATTCATTGAAAAAGCGAAAAAGGAATTCGAAGGCGACACTTTTTTTATCGACGCGGGTGACACCTTTTTTACGCTCCCTGCAATTCCCGAAGCCTTGAGTGAAAAAGAACTTTCGAAAGCAGAGCTCATCGCTCAAAGCTTAAAATTGATGGGCCTTGATTTTATGGAATATGGAGAGAGAGATAGCACTTTAGGAGTTGACGTGCTTGCAAAGCTTTTGCAGATGACCCACGCGAAAAACCCGCCCCCTTCGATTGAAGTCTGGACGCAACTCCTCGAACGCGGTGGGGTGAAGTTAGGAATTGTCGTTCCTCGCAAAGCGTTGGCCTTGGAGACACAGATTCAAAAACTAAAAAGCGAAGGTGCCGAGGTTGTGATTCTTCTCTCTCACTTGGGGATGGCTGAAGATAAGAAACTAGCGGAACTCAATCCGGGCAGTTTGATTTTGGGCAGCCATTCTCTCGAAGGAAATGAAAGCTCAAAAGTCTTGAGTAAGAGCTTGAGAGTCGAGCCAGAAGAAGGAGGCAAAAAAGTCGCTCGACTGCGGTTTTTAGAAGGCGATGTCATGCAAGGAGAGATTGAAGTCTTCGCACTCGATTCCTCCTACGATCAAGCAAACGCCGTCACAAAGCTCATGAAAAACTATTTCCAATCGGATAAAAAAAAGACTCAAAAAAAAGAATCTTTCAGAAAAGAAGTAAAGACTAAAAAATCTTTCGTCGCAAACCCGTTTCTCTGTAAAACTTGCCACGAAAAGCAATTTACGTTTTGGAAAAACACCGATCATGCTTCGGCCTATCTCGTCTTGTACGCACAGAATCGGAATTTCGATGCGTCTTGCGTTCAGTGTCATAGTTTAGGGCTAAATTCTGAAGAAGGATTTTCGAAAATCACAGAGCCTCTTTTAGTCGAAGGGAAAAGTGCAAAAGGATCTCCGTTTGTCGAAAGTTTTATGACTACGACCGTAAAAAACGAAAAACCGCCTTTCGATCCCAGAAAGAACCCGAGCCAATACAAAAAATTGCGAGTCCATCTCATGGACTCCCTAGAAAAATTGCACGCCCAGAAAAAACTTCAGAAAGTTTTTCTGGGTGTGCAATGTGAAAACTGTCACGGTAACCGGAGCGAGCATCTTCTAAACGCTGAAAAAGGGTCCCCTACGTTGATTCCACAGAACTGTATCACCTGCCATCGGGCCCCAAATGCCCCAAAATTCACAGATGATATGATTGCGAAAGCCTCTTGCCCGAAAGGGTAATAAGCGCTCAGTTTTTTTTGAGGGGAGCTGAGGCCGTCTTGAGATCCAGCAGAACCTGATCCGCCTTCCACTCGTTTTCTTTGTACTCCTTAATCACCGACAAATCTTTTCCGATAAGAGCACTTTTTAAATTGTGGGAGATAGAACCTTGTGATGGAAAGCCAAGCACATTGAACAGTGAAGCGAAATCTGACAGGACTTGAGGATTTCCAGTGACGAGGAGAAAGTCTTTCTCATCGAGGTTGAATTTTTTCGCGTAAGTTTTCAATACGGGGGCGGTATCGAAATCCGGATCCAATGTCACAATTAAAAATTTAATTTTTGTTTCTGGCTTTGAGTTTTTCGCTTTTCTCCAGAGCTGCTTATTCAATGTCATGGTGAGCGGACACATTTTTGGAAGCGGGCAGCGGGTAAAAATAAAAGAAACAAATACGACTTGCCCCTTTAAATCATAAAACTGCAGCGGCTTTCCTTCAGAGCTTACAAACTGTGCGTTGGGAAGGGGATCGGCAAACAAAAGCGTTGAGAGAAACAAAAGGCAGAGAGAAAGCGAGCGCATCTGGGTTTTACTTTCCTTCGCGGACGAGATTTCGATTCCAGCTCGGGATCTCGACCGTCAAATCGCAACTGCCGTCAGGAACAGCCTGGCAGGCAAGTCGCGAGAAAGGTTTCACGTCAGGAGCCAGATCGAGCATATCGTTTTCAGCGTCTTGAGCTTCTTGGCAACTCTCAAGCCCCTTTTTCACCCAGATATGGCAAGTGGAGCAGGCGCAAACGCCGCCGCAAGCGTGATCAATATCAATTCCATTGGAGAGAGCGATATCCAAAATACTATGTGGCAGTCCCGCATCGAGAGGCGTTCGCGACGGATCGACCTCGATGACTTTGTCTGCATTCGTAAATGTGATTTTGTAAGGCTTCTTGGGAGTGCCTGTTTTTTGATTTTGAATGTAAGGGTTGACGCCACCCATAGTTAAACTCCAGAATGTACCCTATATCAAGGAGAGAACTATGACACAACTTAAGATTTTCCTTCTAGCACTCGCACTGACGAGCCCCGTTTTTTCGATTGGGGTCGGGCAAAAAGTCGCCTCTTTTGAGTTAAAAGCGGTCGACGGTAAACAGTACAATCTTGAGAACGAGTTAAAGAAAAAAGAAATGGTCGCCGTCATCTTCATCGCAACGAAGTGCCCGTATTCCAACGCTTATATCCAACGTTACCGCACTCTCTTTGATGCGCTTTCGCAGAGAATTTCGGTCTCTCTTTTCACGATTAACTCCAACGACACTGAAAGTTTTGATGAAGTGAAGGCCCATGCGAAAGAAAACAAATTTTCATTCCCCGTGCTAAAGGACGAAGGCCATAAGGTGGCGGACCTGTTCGGGGCAGAAAAAACACCTGAAGTTTTTCTCGTCGGAAAAGACAAAGAAATCCTCTATCACGGACGGATTGACGACGATGCCGAAGGCAAACATGTCAAACGGCAGGATTTATTGGCCGCAGTCGATGAAGTGGTCACGAAAAAACCGATCTCAGTCAAAGAAACAAAGGCATTTGGATGCTCCATCAAACGAAAATAATCTTCCTTTTAGCTTTTGCTCTAGGGGCTTCACTTTTCTCTGCGCAAGAAACGCTTTCCACCGAAAAGCTCAATGCTCTAAAGGCAAAACCTTGTTCCTATGTCCATGTCTGGGCGCTCTGGTGTGACATTTGTGTCGAGGAGTTGCCGAAGCTCGTAGATTATTTAAACAAGACTAAAAAGGTGAATCCTCTCCTTATCGATGTCACTCCCGAAACGGGAAAGGTCAAAGCAGCGCAGGAAATGGAAAAAGCGCATCCCCGTTTTCCGGTTTACGCAAAACCATATGGCAACGACGAACAATACATGAAAGCCATTGATGCGAATTGGGGCGGAGGCCTTCCTTACTCTGCTTTGTATCAGGGCGGCAAAGTCGTAAAGGTTTGGAGCGGGGCATCTTCGCTTTCCGAGCTTGCAAAAGCCACTGACGCTCTTTGTAAGTAAATTTCGCGTCGTAGCGAAGAGCGACCTGTCCGGCGTAGCGGAGCGAAGCCGGATAGACAGAATGTCAAAACGGACGTAAAATAAGAGCAGTAGTTCTCTCCATCATTTTTCCAAAAAATCGGGGGCAGTATGAAAAAGCAATGGATCGCTTTTGTGGCCATCTCTTTATTTTCATGTTTATCGCAAGCAAAAGTTGCAGCAACGGGCGGCGGAGGCGGTAGCCATGGTGACGGTCATTTAGGGGGCCTTGGATACCTCTTTACCGACCCAAACTCTCTGAAAAACCCTGGACAAACGGCGCTTGTCCATAAAATGCATGTCGAGATCGGGTACGAAAAAATCGACGGAACACAAGATCAAACCGTTGTCCCTTCATTAGCTTGGGGGAATGGAAAAATCGGTTTCAATGTTTTTGCTCTGAGAAATACAACGGACTTTTCGAACAAAGATCTAAACTCAGACACGATTGGGGCGATGCTCGGAGGCGCTTTTGCAAGCGGAAGACTTTCTGCGGGGTTAAAGGCTTACCGGAGTATTTCTGTCGGCCAGATGAATGATGGACATGTGGAAGCCGCGATTAACTTAAATGGAACAAAACGCGTGGGCTTTTCCCTCGGAGTGAATGGAGGCACAACGCTTAATAACGCCGGCGGAGAAGTGAGATATGGGGGCGCATCGCTTGGGTGGGGATTTAACAATTTCTACTCCTTGGAAGCTCACTATCAGATTAATGATTTTTCCATGACTTCAAATTATGTTGCTTCGGCTTTTGCAACGGCGGGCGGTAAGCATTACTACTTTTCAGCCGGTGGAAATCATTACTCATCGACTTCATTTAATGAACTTGAAGCACGCTTAGGGCTTCACTGGGGTGCCTTTGATTTTTCAGTCTTGGGTTCTAAGTTGTTTGCTGACAACAGCCCTTACCATTACGGCGGCACGCTCCGACTGAACTTTTAAACGAAAGAAAACATGACCATTCGCTCTAAAATTATCGCTTGCCTCGTTGGCATGGTGGGGATGTTTGGTCTCATCTCTTATTACCAATATCATCGAGCGCAGACTTCCAATACGCAATTGACTCTAGTAAATGCTTTATTCTTGCCACTCTCGCGCCAAATCGTTTCCATCCAAAGCAATATTCAGGGCTACGTCGAAGATTCAAAACGCTTTTATTTTTCTGGAGTTTCGCCTGAAACGAGTGGGTTCTCGAGAATGGCTCGAGACGTTTACCCACATGTCATCGCTCGGAAAATGCAAGCGATTGAAAATCTTTTACAAAAAGTTTCAAATGGCAATAAGAGCGAGCTCGTCGATGAAATTAGACACCACATGGATCGCACGAAAGTTCTCTTTCAAAAACTCACGGAAGCTAAAAACCCCGCAGAACTGGATACGCCTTATGTTCAGTTAAAAGCTTCTTTGTCGCTGGTAAGTAAGCTTCTCGAAGAAGAGAGCCAAAAAATCACGGGCTTTGTCGAGCGCGAATCACGCGAAAGTGCGATTACCTACAGCATGCTCTCACTTCTTGTTTTAGGAATTGGGGTGGCTTCGGTTCTTCTTTCTTATCGGGCGCTTTCGCCTCTCCCAGAGTTGATGAAGAGTCTTCGGTTATTAAGCGGTGGAAAACTGGATCTCAGTTTTAAAGTCTCACGTAATTCTCACGATGAAATTTCGGTTTTGGCCCGAGAATTTAACAAAATGCTAGAAGCTTTAAGAGCGAGAGATAAGAAAATCTCTGAACAGCAAACTGATCTCCTCCAATCCGAAAGACTCGCTGCAATTGGGCAACTCTCCGCACAAGTCGTGCATGAAATTCGAAACCCATTAAATTCGATGAGCCTCAATATTGACTGGCTTCAAGAGGAACTTTCTAAAGAGTCCGATGAAGTCAGAAAGACGCTCACAAGTATCTCGAGAGAAATCTTACGTTTAAGCGGCATCACAGAGAGTTATCTCGTGCAGGCGCGTCTTTCAACCGAAGAAACTTCACGCACTCCCTTAAACGAAGTGATCCAAGAAATTGTTGCCTTTGAAAGAGCAGAACGCGGAAATATCGATATTGATATCTCGCTTTTTCCGGAGGAACTCTATGTGCGAGCTGATCGCTCCCGGCTCAAACAGGCGTTTTTAAATATCGTGAAAAACGCGAAAGAGGCAATGCCAAAAGGTGGAAAGCTGATCGTTAAGACAGAGCAAGGAAATAATATTTCGAAAGTTTGTTTCTCGGATACAGGGCATGGAATGAGCGAGCAGGTCAAAAATCAAACGTTTAAACCCTTTTTTACTACAAAAGAAAAAGGAACCGGGCTCGGACTTTCGCTCACAAAAACCATTGTGGAAGAAGCTCACGGCACACTGTCGTGTATCAGCGAGCTGGGCAAAGGAACGACTTTTACTTTTCAATTTCCCGCATAGAGGGCGGACAGAGTGACATCTTACCGAATTGTGATTGTTGATGATGAGCTTCCTAATCTGGAATCGCTCGAGAGAATTCTAAAATCCGATGGCGCGGAAGTGCATAGCTTTCTCGAGCCCGAAAAGGCGATTGTTCATTTAAGAAAAAATGCGACCGATGTTTTGCTCACCGATTTACGCATGAATAATTGGAGCGGAATGGACCTCTTAGAGTCCGTGAAGCACCTTGATCCTTCTCTTGAAGTCATTATGATCACGGCCTACGGCACGGTGGAAATTGCGGTCGAAGCGATGAAAAAGGGCGCATATGATTTTATTACGAAACCCCTCCAGAGAGTCAATGTTCTAAAAACGGTTCACCGCGCTCTCGAAAAGAGAAAACTCGTGAACGAGAATGCTTCGTTGAGAGAAGAAATCAATCAGGCTTCCTCACTTAAAACCATTCTCGGAAATTCCCACACGATGGGAAAAATGCTAGATGTTGCAATGCAAGCGGCTTCTAGTAAAGCCAATGTTTTAATCGATGGCGAAAATGGAACCGGTAAAGGAATGCTCGCGGAGTTTATCCACCATCACAGCATTGCTTGCTCCGGAATTCTCGTCAAAATCAATTGCACGGCGATCCCTGAAAGTCTTTTAGAGGCTGAGCTTTTTGGCTACGAACCCGGTGCTTTTACCGGCGCGAATAAAAGGAAAAAAGGTAGAATTGAACTCGCTGATCAAGGCACACTCTTTTTGGATGAAATCGGAATTGCCCCGATCACTTTTCAAACAAAACTTCTAAGATTTTTACAAGAAGGAGAGTTTGAACATTTAGGCGGCGTCGAAACGATCAAAGTAGCGACTCGAGTGATCAGTGCGACCAATTCGAATCTCAGAAGCGAAATCGCTAATGGAAGATTTCGAGAAGATCTTTTTTATCGGCTGAATGTGGTGCATATCCATGTACCGCCTCTCCGAGAGCGCAAAGAAGATATTCCCCTTTTATCTGCGAAGTTCTTGGAAGATTCGGCAAAGAAAAACAATCGTTCGGTACCTTTGATTCAATCTCAGGTAATGCAAGCGCTTTTGAATTACCGATGGCCGGGAAATATTCGAGAACTTCAAAATCTAATGGAAAGGCTCGTAGTTTTAAACTTGTCGGGTGAAATCACATTAAATGACCTTCCGGTTGAAATCAGCCACTTTAAAAAAACCGAGAGCATCAATATTCCTTTGGGAGTTCCGCTCAGACAGGTCGAAAAAATTATGATGAGAGAAGCGTTGAAGACGACTCAAGGGGATAAGCGTCTCGCTGCAAAGTTAATTGGGGTCCATCCTCGAACACTTTATCGTTTTTTAGAAAGTGAAATGCCATCCGTGGAAGCGGTCCCTGCCGTTGAGCCGGTGAATCTGCCTATTCCTGAGCCTTCCCCTGAAAAAAGTTCTATTTGAACCTCATTTCGGTTATGTAACTGCCTATGGAAACCTATAGTCAGGAAATATATCTCGGAATTTCGGCCCTCGTTGCGATCTTAGTCGTCATCTTCGGAATTTTTTTATTTAAGAAGAAAAAGCCACTCCCCCCCTCGGTCGAATCAAAACCTGATTCCATCCCATCCGCTCCTGAGACAATTGTTCAGCCTTTAAAAGTAGAAATGCCAGCCCCAGAACCTGTTGTGGCACAAGGCCCTGCTTGGAATCAAAAACTTGAAAAAACGCGTTCTTCACTCTTTGGAAAACTCGACGCGCTTTTTGGAAAGTCCAAAGCGGAAGTACTTCCCAAAGAATGGGACGCGATTGAAGAGGCACTTTTAGAAGGCGATGTTGGATTCCAAGCCACCACACTGATTCTCTCGAAAGTAAAAGAAGAATTAGCAAAGAATCCGGGCGCTCCCCTTGCAGGATTAGTAACGCAAACAACCGATAAACTTTTTAGCACGTTATCTCATGGAGAGATTGCCCTCGACGGCGTAGCCAAACCCTATGTCATCAGCGTCGTTGGAATCAACGGAGCAGGGAAGACAACCACTGTGGGAAAATTAGCTTCACTCTTCGAGAAAAAAGGAAAAAAGGTTTTAATGGGAGCTGTCGATACTTTCCGCGCGGGAGCGATCGACCAATTAAAAGTTTGGTCAGAACGATCAGGCGCTCAATTTGTTACCGGTCGTGAGGGTGCAGATCCGGGAGCTGTGGCGTTTGACTCGGTCACGGCCGGAAAAGCTCGGGGCGTTGACATCGTTCTTTTAGATACGGCCGGGCGACTCCACACCAAGAGTAACCTCATGGACGAACTTAAAAAAATTGATCGCGTCATCAAAAAAGTGATTCCCGAGGCCCCACACGAAACCTGGCTCGTTATCGACGGAACATTAGGTCAAAACTCCATTCAACAAGCCAAAGAATTTCAAAAAGCACTCCCATTGACTGGGGTCATCGTGACGAAGCTCGATGGCACCGCCAAAGGCGGTGCTCTTTTGTCTATCGTGACCGATCTAAAACTTCCCATTCGCTACGTAGGTTTGGGAGAACAGGTTGAAGACCTCATCGCATTCGAACCCAAACCATTTATCGAAGCAATCCTAGGTTAATCGCGACATTTCTTGTCGCGTTTAGGCTCGGAAGCGGCTAAAATAAATAGCTTGAACCAAGAACTCGTCACCCTGTTGGGCTCCGCCGCCCTTTTAGTCTACTCTATCGACGAACTTTCCAAGAGCGTTCAATATCTTGCTGGCAATCGTTTTCGAGCGTGGATCAATTTTTTTGGGGAAAACCGCTTTTACGGAATCATTCTTGGAATTATCTTCGCGATGCTTCTCACAAGTTCGGGCGCCGTAACCGTGATGCTCGTCGGTTTGGCGAACGCGAGATTGATGTCGATTCCTCAAGTTTTTTCGGTGACTTTGGGTGCGTCTATCGGAAGTACCTTCATCGTTCACTTATTTGCTTTCAAATCCTCAGACTACGGGCTTCTTTTGATGGCCATCGGTGTAGTGTTGTCGACGTTGAGTACAAGCGATCGGATCGAACGGGTCGCGCGAGCAGTCCTCTTTTTAGGGATGATGTTCTTCTCGATGTCTCTTCTCGGGCAGAGCGGAAAGACGCTCGAAAAAAATGAATTTTTTAACTATGTCATAAAATATTTCCACGACATGCCTTTAGTCTCGCTTTTTATTTCGGCGATTATGACGGCGCTCATCCAAAGTAGTGCGGCGACGATCGCATTTGTCATGTCACTCATGACGGCCCAGCACAGCACAGTGTACGAAGCTTTCCCGTGGGTTCTGGGAGCAAATCTTGGAACAACGGCAACGGCTTACATCGCAAGCTTTAAATCTGGGCGTTTAGGAAAACAGGCAGCTCTCGGTCACCTGGTTTGCAAAATCATGGGTGTTGTACTGTGTTTTCCTTTGATGAGGCAAATCGCCGAGCTTTGCCAATCGACGGGCGGAGATGTCGCCCAACAAATTGCTGTCAGTCATACCCTATTCAACGTCGTAGTTGCAGCGCTGTTTTTTCCTTTCATTTCTATAGGAGTCCGTCTCGTCCAGAGATTAGTCCCAGAAGGCACCGGCGAAAAACAATTTGAGTTTCGCTATCTCGATCCCCGAACGCTCGAAAGCCCGGAACTGGCACTTGCTCAAGCACAACGCGAAATATTAAGACTTTCAGATACAGTCGAACAAATGGTTGAAAAAAGCATCCACCTGTTCAAAGGCACGAACGAAAAAGATATTGAATCCTTGAAAGCAATGGATCAGGTCGTGGACTTTTTAAATCGCGGAATTAAGCTCTATCTGACCAAAATGTCTCAGGCGGACATGACGCCCGAGCAAGTCCAAAAGGAATTCGAGTTACTCTTGCGCACGAATGACTTGGAAAATATCGGAGATATCATCGATAAGAATATTCTAGAGCTCGTGCGAAAGAACATGAAAAAAGGTTACGCTTTCTCGGCTGAAGGCTGGAGCGAAATTATGACATTCCATGCGAAAGTATTGGAGTGCCTGCGAATTTCCACGGCATATTTTACTTCTCACGACCGAGCACTCGCGGCGAAACTCATGGTCCTACACCAACAGATTGAAGATCTGACACTGGACCTCAGCGAAAATCATGTCCAACGTCTCCATCGGGGCGTCAAAGAGTCCTTGGATACGACGTCGGTTCATTTGGATCTCATCGGAAATCTCCAACGTATTTCAACTCTATCCATTAATTTTACCCGAATCTTTAATATCAAAAATTCCGCGGAAGAAACCCCGAAGATCTGAAACTAGCAGTCATTGCGAGGAGCGGAGCGACGAAGCAATCTCGCCGATAAAATGTGCGCTCTTTTGCAGCGAGATTGCTTGGTCGCCTTCGGCTCCTCGCAATGACTGCCAAAGCATAATAACGCGAGGTGGCGTCTCTGAGTTCAGTGTAAAATTGCAAGAATGCCCGAAAAAACGATTAAATTTCAAATTCGGGATAAATCCCACAAAATCTTGGGAACTTATCTTGAAGAAGAAGTCTTAAAAGCAATTCAAGCTGGGAGATATACCGGCGAAGAAGAAGTTTGCGTGACCGGCTCTCCGCGCTGGCAACGTCTTGCTTCTCACCCACATTTTTACGACGAGTTTTTAAAACGGGTATTAGGAACTTCTTATGATTTGCCCCAGGAAGAGGCGTCTCAAAAAGGCGAAAAAATTGAAAGCGCGGATCCTAACTTAGGGCTGACGGCACACGAAAAGGAAATTTCCGAAAAGGCGGAACCCCCCGCAAAGAAAAAGAGAGAAAAAGGGTCGGGACTTACTTTAAGAGAATCAGAGATTCAAAGTCTTTTCAAATCAGGCGTCGTTGAAAAAACGGAAGTAGTCAGTCCAGACTTTCAAATTCCGTCGAAAGAAGAGGAACAAAAAAGTCTTCCTAAGATTGCGATCCGTCTCGAAGAAAGCGCTGAAGTAAAACAAGAAAAAAACGAAACCTATCGGACCGTCGATAGACGTCGGTTTGTAATGTGGGCGGCGGTATTGGTTCTCCTCCTCGTTTCTCTTTTTAATCTAGGAAGAAGCGACGAGCCTGTAGCGATGCTCGATAAAGGTCCAGCTAAACTCGCGTCCCTCGAGGCGCCTGATTTTAAAATTCCCAATGAAGCATTCGAACTCTTTGCGGATCTTTACGTCGCCCAAGACAATCTACCGGCCTATCAATCGGCGCTTCAGGTATTAAAAACTGCCGACGAAGGTCAGCCGAATCCGCTCCCTCTGATTAAATTAAAAGCGGAAGTTCTTTCTCACCTTTTAACCGATGGAAACTCGGGTGAAAACACCTTGGATTTGCTAAAGGCAGAAATCAAAAAAGGGAAAAATTTAGATCCTCAAGCTTCTGATTTTTACCGGGCGGAAGCCACGATTCTTTTGCACGAGAAAAAAATTCCGGAAGCGAAGAAGGCCGCCGCCCTTGCAAAGGAAGCCAATCCTGCAGACCCTAAAAATGCTCTTCTACAAGCCGAGGTTGCTTTAGCGAGCCGTGATTACTCTGACGCGAAAGTCTTTTTGGAAGAGGCCGCGATGGGAAAATTTCAAACCGTCAGGCTTAAAAGATTATTAGCCGAAACCAATTTCGGTCTTCATCTTCCTAATGAAACAGTGGAAGCCGCAGAGGCTTGCGTCTCTCAAAGTCCCGCCCAGGCGGAGTGTTATTACTATATGGCTGAGGGACACGCAGCTCTTGGACAGCTCAAACAAGCTCGCGCGTTTTCTGATTTGGCCGCGAGACTAGTCCCGTTTGTGACCCGAGAAAAAGCCGAAAAGTTTTTACGGCGTTCAGGGGATCTCGAAAAGACGTTAGGAACGGAAGAAAGTGTTAAAAAGGTCGACACGGTTATTGCTGCTCTAAAATCTACGGGTAACGATTCAAATCTAAAAAAAGAATATGAATCCTTTGTCGTGAATGAATCTTTTTTCGTCGCCAAAGGCAAGGAGGCTCTAAAAGAGAGCCGAGGCGTTAGTGCCAAAAAATACTTTATCGCAGCTCTGAGTCTCGACCGGCACAATCAAGAAGCGACCTTGGCGTTGGGAGCGCTCTTAGAAAAAGAGATTAAAGGCATTAACGATTATAAGACGCTTGAAGCGTACTATCTATCGTCGATTCTTTTAGATAACCAATTTGCGAAGGCATACGTTCGTTTGGGAGCCTTACAAACCGAGCAGTATAACTTTGAAAAGGCGATGGGTTACTTTTCAAGAGCTCTACACTTAAACAGCCAAGATCCCGACGCTTATGTAGAATTGGGAAAACACTATTATAAGAGACAAGATTACCTGTCAGCTTTTGATGCCCTTGCAAACGCGAAGCAAAATAATTCCCAAAGCTCGGATTTGTATTATTATATCGGACTCGTTCGACAAAAAATTGATCGCACAAAAATTCGAGAAGCGATGGAGTCTTTCTATCTCGCTTATTCCATTGACCCCGAAAATTATGACGCCCTTTCAGAGTGGCTTAAACTCAAAGTCGTGTCTTCCGAAAAAGCGTTTGCTTTGAAATTCTTAAAGAGTTTACAGGCCGCAGATCCTAAAAACCCGGAAATGATTCGAGTCATGGGGGAGTTATATCTTGCGAATTCAGAAGCGAGAAGAGCCATTCAATATTTTCATCGGACGCTCGACATCGATAATCGCTCGAGTAAAACTCGAATGTCATTGGGTCGAGCCCTAGAAAACATTGGCGAACTGGACACTGCCGCCGAAGAATTTCATGAGGCCTCTCGATTAGATCCCAGAAACGCCGACGGGTATTACGAAGCCGCTCGCGTTTTATTCCAGCTTCAAAACTATCCAAAGATGGCGATTGTCGTAAAGAAGCTTTTGGACCTAGCCCCGAATTACCCCGGCTCACACAAGCTCGCATCGCTCGTTTCGCAAGCGCAAGGAAATAAGGAACTCGCTATTTCTGAAATGAAACAAGAAGTTAAAAACAACCCCGAAAACTATTCATTCGTGATCGAATTTGCAGAGCTCTACATGCGTTACGGGCAGTACAAAGAAGCGGTCGTTGAACTTTCCAAAATCACGAATCTACCGTCTGAAAATTCCGCTGACAAAGCGAAAGCTGCACAGTATGTAAAAGTGAGATTGACAGCGTATTACCTTCTTTCGGGATGCTATCGGTTGATGGCAAAACCAGATTTGGCAGAAGGTGCGGTGAAGCTGGGATTGAGTATCGATACAGAAAATCCTCTTTTAAGACGGGAACTCTGCTTTGTTTATTCAGACCTCCAGCGATTTCCGGAAGCCACGCGCGAATGCGAAAGTTATTTGCGGCGAAACCCCGCAGCGGAGGATGCTGAACGGATTAAGAAGAAGTTGCGCGAAATGAATGTCGATTATTATTAAGTGAGATACGAAAAGAGGATGCATGTTGGATTTAAAAGCGGTCGTTAACGAGAGTGAAAAAGTACGAGAAGGTCTTTCAAAACGAAATAAGAAAGAGCTCTTAGCCTCGATTGAAACCGTCGTTGAGTTGGATAAGAAAAGAAAACAAACTCTTTTGGAAGTTGAGCAACTTAAAGCGAAGAGAAATCAGGCGAATCAAGAAATTGCCAAAGCCAAAAAAGAAAAGCGGGAAGACGGCGGTCTCTTAGAGGAAATGAAACAAGTTTCCGGTCGTATCAAAGTTTTAGATGAGGAGAGCAGCGGCACGGATGAAAAGTTAAAGGCTCTGCTTCTAGATTTTCCAAATATTCCTGAGGACTCCGTTCCCGCAGGGAAGTCCTCCGAAGACAACAAAGTTGTGAAAGAGTGGGGAACTCCTCGCAAATTAGATTTCCCAGCACTCTCGCATCATGAAATGGGAGAGAAACTCGGAATTTTAAATTTTAAAAAAGCCGGAGAAGTCACCGGAGCGCGATTTACTTTTGTGAAAGGAATTGCAGCTCAGCTTGAAATGGCGCTCATTCAATTTATGTTCAATACCCATATCCGAAACGGATATGAACCCATTCTCCCTCCCGTGATCGTGAATAAAGATACCTTAACCGGAACCGGGCAGCTTCCAAAGTTTGCGGATGATGTTTTTCACATTGAAAAATTCGGATATTACCTGAGTCCTACCGCAGAAGTGCCGGTGACAAATTATTATCGAAATGAAATTCTCGATGAAAAAATTCTGACTCAATCTTTTGTTGCTTACAGTTCTTGTTTTCGGTCTGAAGCGGGAAGTTACGGACAGGATACGAAGGGATTAAAGCGCCAGCATCAATTCAACAAAGTCGAACTGGTAAAGTTTGCAACGCCCGAGACTTCGCAAGCAGAGCACGAGAAAATGCTCCTCGACGCAGAAGGTATTTTACAAAAGCTAGGTTTAGCTTATCGAGTGATGCTTCTTTGCGGTGGAGACATGGGTTTCTCGGCGAAAAAAACGTATGATATCGAAGTATGGTCTCCCGCTCAAAATGGCTACATGGAAATTTCCAGCGTCAGTAACTGTGGAGATTTTCAGGCACGTCGCGCGAATATTCGATATCGGGATAAAGCCGGCAAAGCTCAACTTGTTCATACGCTGAATGGCTCGGGTCTCGCGGTGGGACGGACTCTGCTTGCGATTATGGAAAACTTTCAGACGCCCGATGGCCAATTCGCTATCCCCGAAGTTTTAAAAACTTACATGGCGTAACGCCCGTCACTGCGAGGAAAACGAGTTCTGTCATTGCGAGGGTGAGGATCAAGGTTTCGCTTCCGAGGAAGGTGTTAAAATTGGCGACGGCTTAGGTGCAGATTTGAGACGCGCTTCTAAATCCTGCAGACCCAATTGGCAGGCTTTTCTGAGAGCGAGTGAAGCGCTTTCTGCCTTACACTTGTTTAAAAACTGTTTAGGTTCATCCGGAAAAAAAACGGCTTGTTTTCCGAGGACAAGAGCCGAAGCAATATGAATTCCCTCTGAGAGCGAAGGGTTTTTCAAAGTCTTCGTCAATGTGGCAATAAGCGCTTCTGATTGATTGCCGACAACTCCGAGAGACAACACCGCTTTTTCAGTGAGCTCAGGATCTTCGCTACCTTCGATAATTTCGATGAGCCGCTTTGAAAGCGTGGGACTTGGTTGCTCTGGAAAAACATTGATTACATCCATCGTCGATAAAAGCACGTCCGGATCGCCGGTCATGATCGTTTTTTCAACGGCAGTAATCGCTTTGGGATTGCTCCGAGCTTGGGCTTGAAGACCCGAGAGGCAATTCAACGCGAGGGGAGTGTCTTTATCTAAAGAACAACCTGCCAGGATATCGACCACAGCATCTTGGCCCTGGCTTCTTTCAGAGAGAGTCTTAATGGCTCCTCGTCTCACACGGACATTTTTACTCTTTTGATAAACTTCGATGACGGCATCCATATCTCCCGCTTGACCAAACTGCTCGAAGTAGGAAAGGAGAGAAATCAAAACTTCAGAATCTCCCTCATTTTTCAATGAGGCCAAAAGCGTGTCGTGAGTCTCTTTAGAAAGATCTTTTCGTTTGATAAAAGTGTTCGTAATCGCCATCTTCAAAACAGGGTCGTTTTTGAAAGTTTCTAGCAAGGCTTTTCGAATGCTTTCATTGCGGCCTGCCGAACCTGCTTTTCCAAGTGCTTTGGTGCAGAGAACTCTGAGAGTAATATCTTGCTCCTTCAAGCAGTCGAGTAGCGCGCGAATGGCTTCTTCTTGATAAATGGTTTGGGTGTATTGGCTAAACTTAAATGCCGCTCGCTTTTTCTCCTCGGCATCCGTCGAACCTGTCAGAGTTCTCGCCCAAAGTACAAGCGGGTTGGTAATCGGAGTGAGGTGTCGTTTGCGATGCTTCTTCTTGGCCAGTGAAGGAGAGGAGAAAAGAACACAAAGCATTAGGGCGAAAACGAGGATCAATTTTTGTGGGTTCATAGAGTGATGATACACGCTCAAACAGAATAAAAAAAGGTCCAGCCGTTCGGGCTGGACCTTTTAAAATAGCTCGGGGAATTATTTATCGAACGGCGCCGAGATCGAGTCTTCCACCGGTAATGGTCTTTTTCTCAAGTCCCGAAACTTTAACAGTCATCTCGAGAAGTTTCGTTTTCACTTCAGAAAAGCTCATTCCTGGGTCGATGGACCAAAGAAGGGCGGCTGCGCCGACTACGTGAGGCGTTGCCATCGAAGTTCCGTCCCAAGTGACCTTCATCTGACCGAGTTCGATGATGGTGTCTTGGTAACGATTGCCTGGTACCGACGATAAAATCGCCACACCTGGGGCCGCTAGGTGAACACTTTTCGGTCCGAAATTGGAGAATTCTCCTATTTTCTGATTCACATCGATCGCGGCCACTGTCAGCATGTTTTCGACGTTGAAAGTTGCGGGCAGAATGGGTTTAGGATCCGTATCATTGTTGTAACCTTCCGCTTTTTGTTTGGCCTGATTCAACCGACCATTTCCAGCGGCGGCGACAAATATGACGCCTTTGTCACGAGCTCTTTCAATGGCTTTTAAAAGCTCTTCTTCTTTTTCCTCTCCTTTTTCGCCACCCCAACTTGCGTTGATGATTTTTGCACCGTTATCGACGGCATAGTCGATGGCTTTAATCGCGTTTTCCGAAGAGCCTTGTCCTTTTTCAGTAATAAATCGGAGGGCCATGATTTTTACATTAGGAGCAATGCCCACCATTCCGACAGAGTTGTTTGCGGCGGCGCCAATGACTCCAGCGACATGGGTTCCGTGTCCTGGGTTTCCACCGCCCATCAAGATATCGATTAGGTTTAGAGAAAGGTCGTAAGGTTTATTGTCATTGCTTGCGAAATCCCATCCGACGATATCATCGACATATCCGTTGCTGTCATCGTCAATTCCATTTCCAGGAATTTCTTTTGGGTTTCTCCACATTTGATTCACGAGATCTTGATGAGTGTAGTCGACGCCCGTGTCAGTGACCGCGATAATAATGTCTTTTCCTTGAGGGGAGTTATTTTGCGCCGAGATCCCTTTGATTTGATTAATACCCCACTGTTTGCCCAGCAAAGGATCTTTTCCCGAGCTTTGAGAAACTTTATTCGGAATTTCTGGGTTGTCAGGGTAGGCCGGACCATCCGTGATTTGAAGTTGATTTGTTCTTAGGAGCTCGCGAATCGCATCTTGATTCTTAGTGATTGAAGGATTTTCAATCAGACGAATCGTTGAATTCTTTTCGACGTGAGCGAGATTAGAGTCTCTTACTTGAAGTGCATTAGTGTCGGTATCGAGAGTCCATTTGTAGAGTTTTCCAGCTTTGCTTACGAGATTCAGTTTTCCACCATGAGAAAGTGTGAACTGCTTTAACGCAGCGTCATCGGTGTGAAAAAATTCTACGAGGTACTCGCTGGCGACTAAGTTTGCAGACATTGCAAGAATGATAGAGAGAATGCCCATTTTCATTGAACGCTCCTTATGGCAGTGGCCTATTGCAACTGGTTCCTTGCAAAGCTGCTGCTGAAAGTGACTACCGGTTTTGTAAAATAAAGATTTAAGTTATTGAGATCAGCGGATAACTCGCGATACCTTAAGGCTATCTTGACCCAGAGAAACGTCAAGCCATTTGAGGTTGTTTTGCTTAACAAGTGTTCCGTTTCAAAAAGAAACAGTGTTATCATAGCGGCAAATGAAGTTGATTTTAGTCTCTATCAAAAAGAATGCTCCTTCTCGCGAAGCCGCCAAAGAACTTGGGCTGATCTTCAAAAAGAAAACCCATCAGATTGTTCCGGTTGAAGAATATTCTTCTTTATCCGGTGCGGATAAAAAGCAGATTGAATTGGGAGTCGCGATCGGAGGGGACGGAACCTTTTTAAACCTCGTCCGACATTTGGAAGACAAAGAAGCGTTTCCGCTCGTGGGTGTGAATATGGGAAGCCTTGGGTTTATTACCGAAGTCGGAAAAGACGAGATGAGCTCGGTTCTCAATTCTTTTTTGAACGGGAAGCACAAAGAGGACAAAAGAAGACTGCTTGAAGTCAGTCTCAAACGGAAAAATAAAACGGTTCTCAGCTCTCTCGTTTTTAATGATGCGGTTGTGCAAAAAGGAAAAGACACAACGACTTTAGGACTGTCCTTAGAATTGAACGGCGAACTTCTCAGCCGCGTGCGAGCGGACGGATACATTGTTTCGTCCTCTTCCGGATCCACTGCGTACGCACTATCGGCGGGAGGACCTCTCGTGCATCCCAAAGTGGATTGCATGGTTTTGGCCCCTATCTGCGCGCATTCTCTGTCGTCGCGACCTGTTGTGATTCCATTCGATATGCATTTTGAAATGACGATCGAAAAATGTCAGGGGCAAGCTTTTTTAAGCCTCGATGGAGATGGACAGATCGATATTTTTGAAAACGACTCGATATCGATTGCGGGTAGTTCTCATCTTTTAAGAATTATTCGGGCTCCAGAACAAAAATGGTCTCAAGCGCTTCGAGCGAAATTGAAACTGGTGTAGGAGATGATCCCTTCTCTTAAAGAAATTATCGCGAAAACCGCTCAGCATTCGAAACTGGTGGTCGCCGAGGATTACGAGATTGGGGCAGAGGAAATTGAACGCACCCAATCTTCTTACGCAGAGGACACCGCCCACAACGAACGTGCGAAAGAATATCTCATCACCTTACGTATTTTGCATCGAAAGCGCTTGGGCGAAAGTCACGCCACCTCTTTTGACAAAGAATCGCTTCACCACTTGGTCGAAGATGCTTTTTTAGCCGCCGAAAACAGCCTTCCGGATCCCTGGTTCCGTTTCCCCATCTGGCGAGAGCAAAAACCCTTGGAAGAAACTTCTAAATTTCCTGAGACTTCCGAACTCGCAAAACTTTTCGACGAAGGTTTTGAGTGGGAATATCGTCGCCAAATTTCTCATCGGATGCTTCAGCGGAAAACGGAAAAAAGAACCCTTGAGCAAACCGAAAAAACAAATGCATTGAAAATTTCCTGCAAGTTTTCCCTCGGAAACGAAACGTTTGAAATTTCGCGTAAACTCAAAAACTTTTTAAGCGTAGAACCTGTATCAAAACTTGTAAAAAACTTAAGTTCTGCCAAGAGAATTTACAGCCAAGCTGAAAAATACGATTGGAATCCTTCTGATGGATTTATTTTAGGACCCGCGGTTTGCTCAAAAATCTTGAGCGAAACGGCAGTCTTTTACGAAGCGGACCGAAGAGAAGGAAAAAAATCTCTCGAATATCAGGCGCTCGCGCCTTTTACCCTCATTGATGATCCTTCGCCGCAGGGGACGAATGCTGCTTTCACTTTCGATAGAGAAGGGGCCCCAAGACAGTGTACCGAGATCATCTCGCAAGGAAAATTTGTTTCGCTGCTTCACAGTGCCGCGACCGCCGCTCGTGAGAATCGGGCTAGCACCGGAAACCTCATCCGTTTCGACGCTCGACAGGGGCTTCGAATTTCTTTTTCGAATTTGATCTTAAAGTCCGGAGATTCCAAGATAGAGAACCTGGTCAAAGAGATGCACGAAGGAGTCTTCATCGAGGCGGGCGCTAACTGGACTGTCACAGAATCGCTTGAGAACCCGCTTCTCATCTTTGATGCTTTTGGATGGAAAATCGAAGAAGGGGCAGGCAACCACCCTGTTTTGTGCGAGAAAGTTCGCGTGCCGCTCAAGCGCTTTCTGCCCGGGATTGAGCAAGTAGCTGATAACTTTGAATGGAATGGGGATGTTGGCTCTCCCGCCGTCAAACTTCGCCGGCCCGAGACGCCTAATCAGTCCTGTCTCTGTTAACAAATGCGTAGACAAAGTTTATCGTTAGGCATTCACATTTAGAAAAGTTCGGTAGATTGAAAAAGGTTTGGGGGTTTTCCTGGATGAAAGGCGAAGGAGACCTTTTTATGACGAGAAAAAAAACGTAGGATTTTTACTCACGAGTTTGGTCTTCGCCATTTTAGTTTGGGGATGCAACCGAGAAAGAAATAAACTTCCACTGGATCCCAGGGCTTCGACCTCAGGGAGCCGCTTTTCGATCGTCCAAAAAAATATTTTGCAGGCAAAATGTGTGAAGTGCCATTCTTCCACGAGCCCCGCGGCTCAAATCGATCTGTCTTCTTACCAAGCGTTAATGAAGTCGGGCGTCGTTGTCGCCGGAAAGGCGGCCGAGAGTTCTTTATTTACCTCAGTTGCCAACGGGAGCATGCCGAAACGTGAAACACCTCTTTCGGCCGAAGACGTGAGTTTGATCCGCGAGTGGATTACAGCGGGAGCCACGGAATTAGATCTCGAAACAGCTCCGACTCCGTCGACGCTCACACCGACTTACACCTGGATTTCAAAAAATATTCTCGAAAGAAAATGCATTGTTTGCCACAACACTGCCAAACCGCGCGCTAAAGTCGATCTCAGTTCGTATGAAAAACTCATGGCCTCCGTGGGAAATAACAAACGCCCGATTGTTCCAGGAAACCCAGAGGAAAGTACCGTATTTATTGAAATGCACGAGCAAAAGATGCCGCCGCAAGGAAAAAAATTTAGTGACGTCGAAACCGATGCTTTAAGAGTTTGGATTGTGAACGGCGCAAAAAATGATCCGGCGACGCCCTTTAACAATCCTCAAAATCCAAAAGATCCGGGCCCTCCACAGCCTAATTACGAGTGGCTCTCAAAAAATCTCTTCGCGAGACGTTGTGGATCTTGTCACGGGATTCCTTTCAAAGTGGGAAGTATCGATTTCACCTCCTATCAAACCCTCATCGATTCGCCTGGAGAGCAGGGCGCTCCGATTACGGCCGGCGTTCCTGCAGAAAGTGGGATTTACGATCTCGTTTCGGCGGGGCTGATGCCTCCCACTCGAAAAGAATTAACCGAGACCGAAATCGAAACCGTCCGTCAGTGGATTAGAGAAGGCGCGAAAAACAACTAAGCACTTCGGGGGGTTTTACCGACAAGCCTACTGTATGCGTGTGCTTTCCTTTGCCATTACCGATATCGGGTTAAAACGAAAAATTAACCAAGATTCTTACCTCATCGACGATGCTGCACAGCTTTATGTCGTGGCGGATGGGATGGGCGGCCACCTGGGCGGAGAAGTCGCAAGCCAACATGCCGTCAAATCGATTCAAAGACACTGTAAGGAAAACAAGCATTTGAATCCAAGGGAGCGCCTCAATCATGGGGTTCTTCGATCCTCTAACGAAATTTTTATCAGCAGCCGCGAAAAGCCCGAGCTTTCGGGAATGGGAACGACCGTACTTGCGCTTCTCATCGAGGACAAAACCGCCTATATCGCGCAAGTGGGCGACAGCCGAGCCTATCTCTTACAGGGTTCGAACATCTGGCAAGTGACAGAAGATCATTCGCTTTTAAACGAAGAAATCCGAGCCGGCCGAATCTCGCGGCAAGATGCCCCTAACTACCAGTTTAAAAACGTGATTACGCGTAGCGTTGGTTATGAAAGCGACGTCGAAGTCGATATTTACCGCCGGGAACTCCAAAAGGGAGATCAAATCCTGATGTGCTCGGATGGACTCTCAGGACCTGTAGACTCCAAAGATTTCCTCCTCATGATTGAAAAGTACGGTCCGGAAGCAGGTTTGAAGCACCTGGTTCGCCTCGCCAATGAACGCGGTGGCGACGACAATATTACCGCCGTCCTCTGCCAAGTGATTTGACTCCCCATTTGACTCATCAGGTTAGATAGTGATTAAATAAGGGTTTTAATCAGTCTCTATAAGGATGGTCTTGCCTCTTTTAAAACGAACAAAATGGTGGCGCGAACGGTTTGTCACCTTGATGGTGATTCCTGAAAAGACGCACCGTGTCCATAAGATCATCGTTCCTTTCTTTCTATTGAAGGTGGGCCTTGTTCTGTTTTCTTTAAGTGTTGTTTTTATCGGCATGGCCGGTATGGATTACTTTCACGTCCTCTCCCGCATTTCGGAAAATAAGGAACTCAAAGGCGAAAACTTCAAACTGCGCCAAGAAGTTCAAAGCATTAAAAACAAAGTCGAAACGATGGAGACTTCGCTTGAGCGTGTGAGAAACTACGCGAAGAAGCTCCAAATGATGACCGGGCAAAAAGAATCGGTCGCTTCCGAAATTCCTTGGGGCCCGACGACTGAAGCCGAAAATCCCATACATAAGAAAAACATTAAATCTTTCCGGAGAGACGTGGATAGCGACGAAGACGGCGAAAAAACGGGCTCGCTCGTCCCTAAATCTATTTTAAGAGATGCGATTCCGCTCGACGAAAGAGTCGCACAACTCGAGTTTGCAGCCAGTAAAATGGAAGCAAATCTTTCGCATCTCCATGTAAATCTTTTAAGAAAAAGTGCCATCTTAAACGCGACACCAAATATGATGCCGATTCCGGGATGGATTTCGTCTGAATTCGGATATCGGAATAATCCCTATGATGGCTCCTACAAACTCCACGCAGGGATTGATATTGCCGCCGATCCGGGAACACCGGTGCGCGCGCCCGCCGAAGGAACCGTGATTTTTTCTGGCTATCGAGAAGGTTATGGAAAAGCCGTTGTCATCGATCACGGTTACGGAATCCATTCTCTGTTTGCCCACAATTCCGTTCTCTTTGTGGGACAAGGATCTAAAATCAAACGCGGAGAAACGCTTGCTCAAGTTGGCAGCACCGGCCATTCGACAGGCCCACATTTGCACTACGAAATCCGAAAAAACGGAGTTCCCGTCAACCCCGTCCACTTCCTCTCCCGCAATCGTTTCTAGTTTTACCCCGTCGTTGCGAGGAGCCGAAGGCGACGAAGCAATCTCGCCGCAAAAGGACGCTCTCGTTATCGGCTAGATCACTGCTTCACTTTTTTCCAATCTTCTAAAAACGTTTTTAAGCCGTTATCGGTAAGAGGATGCTGAGTGAGTTGGTGAACTACCTTAAGCGGTAATGTCACGACATGCGCGCCTAATTTTGCGGCTTTTAAAACATGGATCGGATGCCGAACGCTCGCAACAAGCACTTCGGTTTTCATCTCGTAGTTTTTGTAAATTTGCAAAATGTCATCAACGATTCCCATTCCGTCTTGCGAAATGTCGTCTAGTCGCCCTACGAATGGACTCACGTAGGTAGCTCCGGCCTTTGCCGCCAGCAATGCTTGAATGGGCTGAAAAATCAGTGTCACATTCGTCGGGATTCCTTCGTCTGTGAGTGTGTGAACCGCTTTGAGGCCTTCAGAGGTCATCGGAATTTTTACGACAACATTTTTACCAAATTTTCGCAGTTGCTTACCTTCTTTCACCATATCTGACGCCGTGAGTCCCACGACCTCGAGTGAAACGGGTCCGTTTACAAACGAGCAAATTTCTTTCGCGACATCCGCAAACTTTCGTCCGGACTTCGCGATGAGCGACGGATTCGTCGTGACGCCGTCTAAAAGCCCGAGAGTTGCGGCTTCTTTGATGTCAGAGATTTCTGAGGAATCAATAAAAAATTTCATCGTGCACGCTCCTTAAATATAATATTGCGTAACCTTGACAATGCAAACGCCTAATTCCTAAAATCTGGCAGCGAGTGATTTTGATACAGGAGAAGATTCATGATTGAAGTCAATGGACTGACAAAAAAATACGGCGATCGTTTTGCGATCGATCAAATTTCATTCTCTGTGAAAAAAGGTGAAATCTTAGGTTTTCTGGGACAAAACGGTGCCGGAAAAACCACGACGATGAAAATTCTAACAGGGTTTATGCCCGCGACTTCGGGAACCGCAAAAATCGGCGGCTTCGATGTATTCGAAAATCCGATCGAAGTTAAAAAACGCATCGGTTACTTGCCCGAAAGTCCTCCGATCTACCCTGAGCTTTTAGTTTCTGAATATTTAAATTTCGTTTCCGATCTCAGAGGCATTCCCAAGGATCAAAAAAAGAAAAAAATGGATGCCGCTCTCGAAAAAACCCAGTTAGGAGATGTAAAAAACCGTCTCATCGGAAATCTCTCAAAAGGTTACCGACAACGAGTGGGCTTGGCTCAGTCTCTTATTCATGATCCTGAGCTTCTGATTCTCGACGAACCGACCGTGGGTTTAGATCCCAAACAAGTGACCGAAGCGAGATCTTTGATTAAGTCTTTAAAAGAATCTCACACGGTGATTTACAGCACGCACATTCTTTCAGAAGTCGCCGCCACTTGCGATCGCATCGTGATTATCGATAAGGGAAAAATCGTGGCTCAAGAAGCGATTAATTCCATGGGCTCAGCTGGCGCAAGTTCTCGGACCGAAATGGTCGTTCAAAGATTAAGTGAAAAAACCCTGACTGCTTTAAGAGCGGTGAATGGTGTGCGAAATGTTCAAGCGTCTCAAAACGGAATCAATCGACTCATTATCGAAGCGGAACCCCGAGAGGATGTGATGGTGGAACTCGCAAGAATCGTTGTAACGACCGACTCTGGCTTGGTCCGAATGCAACCTGTTGCTCTGGGACTTGAAGAATATTATTTAGATCTGATCAAAGGGAAAAGGACCGCAATATGAATGGTACGAGTGCAATTGTAAAAAAAGAAATCCGTTCTTATTTTTACAGCCCATTAGCTTATGTCGTCTTGGGAGTTTTCCTCTTTTTTATGGGAGTGATCTTCACCAAGTTCATTTACATTTATCAACAATACAACAGCAAAGCGCAGTTTGGAGGCGGGCAACCTGGTATCACTCTCGATAAACTAGCGACTTATCTGTACCAGAACATGGCCTTTCTTCTTTGCTTTTTAACTCCCCTCATTACGATGAGACTTTTCGCGGAGGAAAAAAGACAGCATACCTTTGAACTTTTGTTTACCTCTCCGATTCATGCATTTGAAATCGTGCTGGGAAAATTCTTGTCGGCGTATTTTTTAATGCTTTTGATGGTCGTGCTCTCGGGACTCTATGTTCTTTTCATGGTCATTTGGGGAAATCCAGAACTTCCTATCATTGCGACAACCTATGTCGGACTCTGTCTATCGCTCGCGTGTTACGTTGCGATTGGAGGGCTGATTTCCGCAATGACAAGTTCCCAAGCGGTGGCAGCTGTTTGGAGTTTCATTGTCCTTTTGATGTTATGGCTTTTGCAATCCTTAGGGCAGGGAATCACGGCCACTTTCGCAGGGGTCCAGTTAGGAACGGTGATGGTTTACTTGTCGCCCCTTGGACATTTTACGACTTTTTCGGAAGGCCTCGTACATGTGAAAGACATCGTTTATTTTGTCAGTTTCACGGGGTGCATTCTTTATTTAACCCACAAGGTAGTGGAAAGTAATCGGTGGAGATAAAACTATGAAAAAAAATCTTGGACTCGTTTTATTGACGGGAGCGGTGACCGGACTTTTTGTAACGGGAATCAGCGCCTACTTAAGATCCGATATTCCTCTTATCTGGCAAGTGATGGGCGGGCTGACTGTTCTCCTAACCATTGCGTACTTTGTCGCTGAGCGCGAGTTTTACGCAACGGTTTTTTCGAAAAAGACGACTCAGTATGGAATCAATGCGATTTTTACTTCCGTTATTGTGATTGCGATTGCGGTCGTCGCAAATATGATTTCCAGCAACTACGATACGAAGAAAGATTTTACTAAAAACCAACTGCATTCGCTTTCTGACCAATCGGTTAAGCTTGTTAAAGGACTGAGCCAAGAGATCAAGATGCGGGCTTTCATCAGCCCCAGCCAAATGCAGGAATTTAAAAACATCTTCGAGAAATATACTTATTATAATAAAGCGAAAATCAAAGACGAATATGTTGATGTAGATAAAGAACCGCTCGAAGTTCAAAGAAACAATATTAAACAAGCCGGAACGATCTTAATCGAGAGCGCTGCGCGCACCACTCGCGTGGAAAACTTAAGCGGTCCTGACGATCCAAAACTCGAAGAAAAAATCACGAACGCAATTATTCAAGTCGCCAAAGGCGATAAGAAGAAGGGTTACTTTCTCACAGGTCATGGGGAGCATTTAATCACTGAAGCGGGCAAAGAAGGTTACTCGGAATTAAAAGAAGCCCTTGAGGGTGGTCGCTATCACTTAGAAATTTTAAACTTAGCAGAAAAAGGAAGTGTTCCTGACGATGCGGCGATTTTAGTGATCGCAGGGCCTAAATCCGAATTTTTCGAACCCGAGTTAAAAGCCCTTCACACCTATCTTTCGAAAGGTGGAAAGCTGATGTTCATGGTCGAGCCCACGAGTCCTGCAAGCTTAAAAGCATTTTTTGCAACGTATGGCGTGGATTGGAAACCGAAAAAAGCGGTTCTTGAAACCAATGCGCTCCAACAATTAGCCGGAGGAAATCCTCTCACACCGATTGTGGCGCAATATGATCCCGCACACGAAATTACTCGCGAAACAAAACAAATGAGTATTTTTCCAGTCGCAACTCCCATTGAAAAATCGGCCACGATGCCCGAAGGTTTGAAAGCGGTAAGCTTATTCTCCACGAGCAATCGCAGCTTGGAAGTCGATGTCGTTGGCGAAAAAGTTCAGGTCAATGAAAAAACGGATCGCAAGGGACCCTTGTCGCTTGCGATTGCGGTTGAAGGAACGCTGGGTAAAAAAGAAGAAAAGAAGGAAGAGCCAAAAGACGGTGCAAAACCACCGTCTAACGAAATGCGTTTGATTGTCGTCGGAGATTCAGACTTTGCTTCGAATTCTGCACGTCGATTCGGTGTGAATTCGGATTTAATTCAAAACATGATCAGTTGGCTCGCGCACGACGAAGATATGATCGCCATTCGTCCTAAACCCACCGATGCCAGCGATTTAGAGATTACTGAAGAACGGATTCGCGTAATTAACCTCGCTTCCGTATTCGGAGCTCCTTTAACGATGTTCGCAGCAGGCATCGCAATTTGGGCAAGTCGCCGCCGGAAATAGTTCCTAGAGGTAGTTGGAAGCTGACGTATTAGGCCCGTGTCATTGCGAGGAGGCGTAGCCGACGCGGCAACCTTTGTGTGCCGAGTGGGGAGGGTTGCCGCGTGGGCTACGCCCACTCGCAATGACATACGGCAGACAACTGGATTATCTTAAGAGTGCCGAAATGCCTCGTTGGACTTTTTTGCCGAGGTCGCTGCCGTAGAAGTCCAAAGTACTTTTAGGCTTAATAATTTTGTAATTCACGCAATCGCGGTCTTTAAAGCAGCCATAAAAGGCTTTGTATCCGACCTTCGCCTGATCCGCGATTTCAATTTCTTGGAGATAATCATATTCCGCATCCGGAATCAGCACGTCGAAATCAAGGTAGTACATGCTGCGAATATTGGTGAGATTCACGTCGACCGTTAGCCAGTTAATCATGATGCGATTCATGGCTCTGGGTTGGAAAGAACGGCCCGAGCCAATCATCCACATGTCGGGAAACAATTTTTTAATATCTTGAGTGAGAACGAGGAGAGCGAAACTCCCGCCATACACCCGCTTTTGAATTGGTTCAAAGGCGGAAGAAATTTTTTCCAGTTTGGGCTCAACCGTTGGAGCAAAGTAAGTGGGTTCACTAAATCCAGCTCTCATGGCAAGGTAAAGATCCGCTCCGGTTTCAATAGGACGGATATCACAAAGAAGTTCTTCTTTTTTAAATGTCGAGAATTTTTTTGCAAGATCGGGAGTCATAAAATAGGTGCAGGCTTTTCCCTGAACCTTTTTTTCAAAGCTGACATTAAAGTTTTCATAGTTCACAGATTTTTTCTGTGACTTGCCGTTATTGTTTTCAGGACGGACATCGATGATTTCCAGGTTGCTCGCCGTGATCATGAGTGGAAATTTGGGCACGCAAGTTTTGTTGTCTGTTACGAGATCCACTAATTTATCGACATTGCTATGAGGCGCTTCCGTCGGAAGGCCGAAGAAAAGCTTCAAGGCTTTACCGATAAAATTTTCGTCGATGATTTTTCTCGAGAAATTGGGAAGGTTTGCCTCCGCGAATGCAAGACTCGTCGGAGTAATCCCATGACAGGCGAAATAAGCTGATGGGAAAACGCCGCTCGAAGCGCCACCGAATACGACGGCACCTGGTTCAAAGTAAGAAGGGTTGAGTTTTTCGTAAAGACCTTTGGCAAAACCAAAGTCCCACCCGACGACCGTTCCCTTGCCTTCGAAGAGAACATACATCTGTTTTTTTTCTTCAGCGGCAAAAGAAAAACTGCCTAAGAGACTTAAGACAACGATGAAATTAAGGCTTAGTTTTGAACGAGACACGGCAGGCTCCTTCTGTGAAACGGATACTTCCAAACTGTAGCTTTCCAGGAAGTTCTTGGGTGGTAGACAGTCGACTAAAATCCAAGTTCAAATTTTTCGCCATTTCTTCAAAGAAAAATTTCACTTGGGATTCTTGATCTTTATCGAGCTTTGCCGAACTTCTCAGTTCTACTTTTGGGTCGGCTGTGATGAATACAAGGCCCGTAGGTTGTTCGGCGATTTTTAGTTTGATTTCGATTTTTGCATTTTCAATCGGCCCTTTGTCAGACTCGATTTTCGCAAAATTCATGGTCCAAAGAATTTCACTGCGCTTAAATGCAAATTGCATGGGCGCTTTATCGGCAAAGGTCATTAAAACTTCATTTTTGTGACGTAGGACTTCCTCGGGCGTTTTGGGTCGGGGCATGACCTTTTGAAAGGTATCGACAAGTTCTAAACTCGTGATTTCAGACCCGCCGATTTTTTGTTGGATTACCCACTCCAAGACATCGGGTGTAATTCGAAGCGCAATGGGTTCGGCTTGCGAGACGAGCTCACTCCGAACGATGGGAACCCCTTTTTTCTTAACAACTTCAACGCCAATCGATTGCGCGCCTGAGAAAAACTGAATAGGTCCACCGAAGAACTCTTTTTTTACGATCGGTTCCATGAAGAAAAGCTCGAAGTTCTTTTCGAAGTCTTTAAAAATTTTATCAAATTGGGTGGTGACTTCTTCTTTCAACTTTTGCTGCATCTCGGGCTTAGATTCTTGCAACTTTTTGTCGATCATCCCGGGGGCGGCACCTCGAATCAGAGGGGCATTTGCGGTGCCTCCGCCAAGCAGCCTTCTTCGGGTCGCCTGGACGTTTGAAAACGAAGTTTGAATATTTCCAACCGCAACACCGGTATCTCCCAATGCCATGCCATACTGATTGAGGACGAAAAACTTTCTTCCTTGAACGGGGGCGAGCACTTGACTGTCGAAATCGATTTGCAGTCCTGGTCGCAAAACAGGCATCGGTCTTCCACTCACATGCGGAGGAATATTCACAGAAATATCGGCAATGACTTCCAATGCAAGGGCTTCTTGCGCAATAGAAGGATAGATTCGCGTGGAGATGAGAGCACTTCCGGTTCCGATCATCGAGAAACCTTTTTGATTCTCGTTGATGGGAAGAGGAACACTTTTCTCAATTCTAAATTGATCTCGTAGCCAGCCCGTCGAGATTTGAACCTCTAACGTCGGGGGCTCAGTTGCAAACAAGGCTTGTCCTAGGGTGACTAAAATCAATAGAATTTGCATGGGCAACTTGTAACAGGTTTATCTAAATTCTCAATCATAAACGGTCTCATCAAAGAAACTTCAACGATATCGAGGTCTAACAAAATTTAAAGTGAGGGAAACGATTACTTTTTCACAGGGGGTTTAAAGCTCTCTCCATAGTAGGTAGGAGTCAAGGAAATCACTTCTTCGAGAGATTGATATTCCCTTTTACCGGCACTTTTTTCGTACGCGGTTAAAAGAAAACTGGCCTCAAAAGGACAGGCTTCTATCGTCACCCCGTCTTCTTTGGGAATTAAAAAAGCGAGCGTCTCGTCTTCAGTTAAGATTAAAGCGGATTCCGCATCTTCAAAATCGTTTAAGCCGGTAATCACCGAATCTCGGACAAATTGTATTTTTTGACGATCTCTTACCCGGTAGTGGGCTGAGACATAACGGTTCATCGAAAGATTTGAGACACAGTAAATATGATCGTAGGGAAGTTCCCATGCGACTTTCTCGGCGTAGGCCAAAACTTTTGCTTCGTGGCTCGATAAAGTCACAATCGGAAATTGTCGTGAAAGCGAAAACGCTTTCAACGTCGAAAGAGCGACTCTTAAACCCGTGTAAGATCCGGGGCCACTAGTAACAAGTAATTTTTCAACCGCATTGAGACTTAGGTGCGACTTTTCAAAAAGTTGGATTAACGTCGAAATCACAGCCTCCGAGTGATTTGTGCTGTGTCCGATAGTTTGCTTAAAAATTTGTTGAGGTCGATTGTTTTCCATTCGCCCCAGCGCCCACGACGTCGCCGATCCGGACAAATCGAGAGCGAGCCAATGTGGATTTGAAGGTGTCATTGAGGGTTGGGATTTACTCTTGTCCGCCTTTAAAGGCAAAAAAATAGGAGCGATAGGAAAAATCTCTTGGACTGCCAGATGGGGGCATCTGACATAGAGGGATTCGGTTTCGGGGTTGTCCTCAAGTTTCCTATCGCCCCTTGAATTTTTTATGCTAAATCATGAAGTCTATAGCTAAAGTATAGCTGAGAGGGTAACGCGTAGCAATATACAACCTGTATACACCACCCGCCGCTCGAAACCCCTTGAAGTAAAGGGTCTTCAGGCGAGCTGCATAGAAGTTAAACACGATGGAAAAACCTATCCCCATTCAAGTGAAGTCCGCAAAAGGTACCCAAGAAGTGCTTGCTATGTTTGGACAGAATCTCCGGGATGCCCTATTGAAAGCGGGTCTAACCCCGTATGTCGGTAAAAACGGTTTTTTAAACTGTAAAGGGATGGGAATTTGCGGCACCTGCAAAGTCCTGGTCGTAAGCGGCGAGCAAAAGGAAGAAAAGCGCAGCTGCCAAATTCAGTGCTTTAAGCCCATGGAAATTGAATTACAATGAAAGGGCTATGAAAATAAAAGGATACAGCTTTTCGGTGGTTGGAAGTCGTGACAATAACGAAGATTCATTTCTCGTGTACGACGATAATACGCTTTACGCCGTTGCCGATGGAATTGGGGGAGGTGAAAAGGGAGAAGTCGCCTCTAAGATGGCAGTCGATGGCTTAAAAACAAATTTCGCGCCCGGAAAAAACTTACGCGAGGTTTTTAGACTGCTTCAGATTTCAGTTTTAAACAATGCTCTTCAAATGTTTGGTTCCCCTGTGATGGGAACGACTTTGACAGCCGTTCACATCGACCAGCGCCAAGTTTCGGTTTGCCACGCGGGAGATTCTCGCTGCTATTTGTACGACGGCAATATTCTGCAGATGATGACGGTCGACCACGAACATTACGACGAACGTTTTCACGGAAATGTTTTAGATAGCTATTTAGGAATTGATCCCACAATCTGCGAAATCAAGATTCATGAAGAAGTTTTTTCCGTCGTTCCGGGAAACCGAATTCTTTTATGCTCGGACGGATTATATAAACAACTGAGCGATGAGCAAATTACGGCGATCATTCGAAAACATTTCACGAGTCCGGACGTCATTGTGAAAACTCTTTGTGAGAGTGCCGCGAAGGATCCGCACTCCGACAACGTGACTGTGGTTCTCGTAGAAATTGATTTTGAAGACATGCCGACGGAAACGGAAGAGGTTAAGCTTCCATGAAGCGCGATTTCGTGAGTCGAGATCATGTGATTAAGATCCCCAGAAAAAAGCTTCCCAAAAACGAAACCCGCTCGTTTGAGGGCAGAGTCCGCGGCAAGATTATTCAGGGTTTAGTGTATCGAAAAGAAGATGTTTTCTACGTTTATCAAAACCTCTGTAAGCATCTGCCAATCACACTCGATATCGGGGACAGCAATTTTTTTAACCATGACAATTCCTCTTTACAATGCCATATGCACGGAGCGCTTTACGAACCCGAGAGTGGCTTGTGTACGGCCGGGCCTTGCGAAGGTAGCCGGTTGAATCCAATCCCCTACACCATGGACGAAGCGCATCTGATAATCCAAATTCCTGATTCGTTCGGAGAGTGAAACAGGTGAAGTTGTAACCCGTCTTTGCTTCGTCGCCTACGGCTCCTCGCAAAGACGAGAAAAAACGGAGATTTAAAAATGAAAAATAAGAACTTTAGATTTGATACGCAGGCTATCCATGCCGGCGAGCCACGGCCTTTCATCGAAAGAGCGATTATTGCGCCGATTTTTCAAAGTAGCACCTACGAGTATGGCGGCGAAGCGAGCTATAACGATGTTAGATATGTCCGCTTAAACAACACGCCTAACCATACAACGCTCGCAGAAAAACTCGCCGCTTTGGAAGGCACCGAGACGGGGGTTGTGACAGCATCGGGAATGTCTGCGATTTCGACTGCGCTTCTTTCTGTGATCTCGGAAGGCGGAAATCTTCTATCTCAGGACTGTCTTTATGGTGGCACCCACCACTTTTTACACGAGCAGTACTCCCAGTTTGGAAGATCGGCATCGTTTTTTCCGATAGAAGATATTTCTAACTTAAAAAAATATCTCACACCAAAGACGCAGGGAATTTATGTTGAGTCGGTTTCGAACCCGCTTTTAAAAATTGGCGATTTAAAAGCCGTTGTAGCGTTCGCAAAACAAAATGGACTCATTACATTAATCGATAATACTTTTCCATCGCCGTATAATTTCAATCCGGCGCATCTTGGGTTTGATGTCGTTCTGCATAGTGCGACAAAATATATCAACGGGCATTCCGACGTTGCGGCGGGTGCTATTTTAACGAGCCACGAATTGTTTAAGAAGGTCGTTCCGGTGATGAATCATCTCGGGCCTTGTCTCGATCCGCATGCGTGTTTTCTTTTAAACCGCGGATTAAAAACGCTGGGCGTTCGAATGCGTTTTCAAAATGAATCCGCAATGAAGTTGGCCCAAGCGCTTTCAAGCGTTAAAAAAGTGAAAAAAGTCATTTACCCAGGACTCGAATCTCATCCCGATCACCGTCTTGCAAAAGAATTATTCCGTGGATTCGGAGGCGTCGTTTGTTTTGAATATGACGGAACAGCGAGTGAACTCGATGCGAAGCTTCATAAGATGATTTTGCCAGCGTCGGCTCCAAGTTTGGGAGGCGTTGAAACACTCATGACTCGTCCTGCGACCACTTCTCATTCGGGAGTTCCCGCAGCGAAGCGTGAGCAATTGGGGGTGAGTGACTCTTTAGTGAGAGTGTCGGTCGGACTTGAAGATCCAGAGGATTTGATCGAAGACTTTCTAAAAGTCCTATGATAATGTTTTCGCATTATGATTCAAAAATTATTTCTCGTTTTTTTAACTCTCTCGTTTTGTCTCGTTCCCAATACTGGATATGCAGATGAAGGAGTAAAGACAGAGGCAGAAAAAGTCGCCGAGTCTAAAAAAGAAGAAACTACAAAAAGCACTTCACCCACTAAAGCAAAAGCCAAAGCCAAGAAGAGTGCGAAGAAAGGCAAAAAACCCATGTTAACGATTGAAACAAGCTATGGAAATATTGAAGCCGAACTTTTTCCTGAAGATGCGCCAAAAACAGTAGAACGTATCACGGAACTTGTGAAAAAGGGTTTCTACAATGGTTTGACCTTTCACCGAGTGGTTCCTGGATTTGTCGTTCAAGGCGGCGATCCCAAAGGCAATGGAACGGGCGGATCCGGCAAAAATTTAAAAGCAGAATTTAATTCGAAAAAACATGTTGAAGGAACTTTAGCAATGGCACGCGCTGCGGATCCAGATTCCGCTGATAGCCAATTTTACATTGCTCTAGGAACCATTCCTCATCTCGACAACCAGTACACCGTGTTTGGTCAAGTCACCAAAGGCATGGATGCTGTGAAAAAGATCAAGATGGGCGACAAAATGATCAAAGTTACGGTGAAGTAGACTTCAACAGTCTCCGGAAAAAGCTCTGTTATTTTGAGGAAGCTTCGCTTCCTCGCAATGACAGATTAAGTGAAAACTAAGTGACTGGGACGTTCGACACCGAGTTTATCGGTCATTGCGAACAAACCTGTTTCATTTTCGGCGACCACTTCCACTGAAGAACAAATCCATTCGAAGTCCGTGGCATTTTTTCGTGTGAAAAATGGATAGGTAAAATATCGCTCGGCATTCACTCTGACTTTAATCACGCGACGAGAATTATCGCCCGCTTTTCCAAGTTGAGTTTCGAGATCAGAAACTTCTTTTTTGAGATCTGAAAAATCCGTCGGGTTCTTTCGACGGACGATGTAACGCATTGCCATAGTGCCTCGTTTTTCTTAACAAATTCGCTGAAACCGATAATTTTGTCAACCAAACCGCTGAAACGCGGCCATTATCAATTCCAGAACAATTAAAATTACAATCAAGAGTTCAAGAATCGTCGTTCTTCGCGCGGTCGCAAGATCCGAAAGAATTTCGATATTATCTTGAACCAGATTTAGCTTTCTATCGAGCGCTCGAAACCTCAAATCGATGTCGAAATTGAGTTGGAGCTCCTTAAAAAACTTCTCGAGTTCTTTACTCTTCCACGTTTCTTCTGGCGGGTCCAAAATCGAAAGGTTACTAACAATCTGTTGTCTCGAACCGGCAGTCGATCCGATGAATTGCAAAAGCCGTTTCGAATTGGTGGGAAAGCTTCCGGAGGTCTCGAGCTTCTTCATAAAAGATGCCGTGTCTTGGAGAAGCTTATCGGAGAGAATTTCAAAATATTCTAACCCTGTCGATTGCCCCAGTGTCAGCGCAATGAGGCGCAAGTGATCAATCGAGTATTTCTTAATCTCGACGTATTCAAACTCCACTTTGTCGGCGATTGCGCCTGTTGTGACCTGATAAGTTTCGGACGTGGGATGAGGAAAACCGGCTCCCAGTTCCGTTTTGATTTTTGCCGTTTCGGATTGGACAAGCTCCGGCGACATATTGAAAAAGACAACGCATCCAAAACGAAAGACGAAGAGGTAACTATTTTCTCCATACTCGACATCCATTTGCTGAGGCGAAAAATCGAGCACTTTTCCGGAGACAATTGTGCGGACGCGCTTAATCGGGATGGCATCGTAGAGATTGACTGCATGCATTGTGAAAGTAGATCCCATAAGGAATGGCGCGCCTTTAGTAGATTAAGAGTCTAGCTTAAAATAAGAGGATGGCCTACATTAGAAAACCCCTTTTATTAATGCTTTGCGGCATTGTATGCGCAATTTTTTCGAATACCAGTTTCGCGAAAGGTGGAGGTTCACCTTTCGGTGTGGAACTTTTTGCGAAAGGGTCATACTCAAAAAACACTTTATCCGCGGATGTGTTTTTACAAAACGCAACCGTGACGACAGGTCTCGCTTTAGGTTTAGGATCGGTGATTCGATTAGAAGCGAGATTTGCATTGATTGAAAGTTATCAGAACCGATTAGATGTCACATCCTCTTCGGGTGAGCAGTTTATCGTCACGTCCATTCACACGCAAACCAAAAACTATACGCTCGGGGTGGATATTGATTTCTTGAGTGATAAAAGTCCGTTTAGACCGTTTGTATTTATCGGGGCAGGGTATGTCGAAAGTGAACGAACCTACAGCGTCTCCGGAGAATTTCGTCGTGATGGAAAAGTCATCGGGATGTCCGCTAACGGTGGACTCGGATTTAAAATCATGGTCGCGCGAAGCATCGCTTTTGAAACAGAGGGTTTAGCCGTCGCCACCAACGTCACCAAACCCAATCCTTTAATCGACTACTATCTCACTCTAGGAATCCGCGTTTATCTTTAATGCTTCCCCGTCATTGCGAGGGTGCTAGGCACCCTCGCAATGACGGCGTTGTGGGAACAAAAGCGAAACTATTCTTTCCCACGTTGCTTTAAAAACTCCTGAAATTTCTTCTCACTCCCGTGGTGGGAAGGTTTGTAAAACCGCGTGTCTTTGATCTTATCCGGAAGGTACTGTTTTTTGACCCAACCAGAATCGTGTTGATGGGGATAATCGTAATCTTTTCCGTAACCCCACTCTTTCATCATGGTCGTCGGAGCATTTCGAATCGAGTAAGGAATTTCGAGATTCCCCGTCTTCGAAACGAGATCCATCGCTTCGTTAATTGCGACATAAGCACGATTACTTTTCTCAGAACAGGCAAGATACGTCGTCGCTTGTGACAAAATAATTCGCGCTTCGGGCATTCCGATGACATGCACCGATTGAAAACAACTCGACGCGATCATCATTGCGGCGGGATTTGCATTTCCAATATCTTCAGAGGCCAAAATAATCAGTCGTCTTGCAATGAAAAGCGGATCCTCTCCTCCCTCAAGCATTCTGGCTAAATAATAAACCGCCGCATCGGGATCGCTCCCCCGAACACTTTTGATAAATGCCGAAATCGTATCGTAGTGGGCCTCAGACTTTTTGTCGTAATAAAGCCCCTGGCCTTTCGTCAGCTCTTCGAAGTCTTTTAAAGAAATTTTTTCTTTGCCGACGGCTGATAGCGAAACATGTTCCAAAAGTGTGAGCGCGCGTCTTGCATCGCCTAAAGCGACCTGAGAAATTCTTTCTAAAACATCGTCTTCGATATTCGGAGTCGCGGCTCTTTTGACCACGGTCAGAATTTCTTGTTCAGAAAGTTGTTTAAAATTAAAAATAATCGAACGCGATGCGATCGCATTATTAATCTCAAAAGAAGGATTTTCGGTGGTCGCCCCAATAAAGCGGATGCTGCCTTCTTCAAGGAAAGGCAAAAGCACATCCTGTTGTGCTTTATTTAAACGGTGAACTTCATCTAAGAAGAGAATCCAAGCAGGTTTTCCTGACCGGTACGCTTTTTTCGAAGCCTCTAAAATTTCTTTAATTTCTTTGACGCCGGTATTGACGGCCGACAAAGTGACAAAAGGTCTTTGAGTCATCTCGGCGATGACATTTGCGAGAGTGGTCTTCCCCGTTCCGGGAGGTCCCCAAAAAATCAATCCGGTCCATTTATCCGACTCGAGAACTTTTTTAAAACGAGAATTTAAAAAGTGTGATTGCCCGACAACCGAATCTAAAGACTTCGGTCTCATCCTCTGAGCCAGCGGACTCTGGGACGCCGCAGCCTCTTTCTCCACTCCCGAAAATAAAGTCTCTTCGAACATTTCCATACGCGCATACTTACACCCAAACTCCTCACTCCATCAAGCGACGCCAAACAGCAGCCGTCGAAACGCCCGTCGTTGCGAGGAGGCGAAGCCGACGAAGCAATCTCGCCGATAACAAAGGAGCATTTCGTAAAGACGTAAGACTTCCTTGAGGTCGCCGCCGATAGGGTATAATCTGGATTCGAATGATTCAGACAAAAACGAAATGGTTCTCCTGGTATCTCAGCAAATACGTGATTGTCGAAGTGTTTTTCGGTTTCCTGATGGGCACAACGATTTTTTTGCTGATCATGCTCATGCTCCAGGCGATCCGCCTCTCCGAGTTCATCGTCGTGCAACAGGTCGGCATGAAAGACGTGATCAAACTTTCAGTCTTCCTCATGCTTTCGTTTTTGCCAATTGCCGTTCCGATCGCATTTCTATTCGCGGTTCTCCTAGGAATTTCGAGAGCGAACTCCGAAGGGGAAATGATCGCACTCCAAGCGACAGGGATGAGCATTCTACAAGTTTTTTCGCCGCTCTTAGTTTTTGCGGCTTGCGTGACGACATTTTGCACGTACACATCGCTATACACAGTTCCGCAAGGCAATCGATCCTTCGAGCTTTTGATCACAAAACTCTCGAGTGAGCGAGCAATGGCAAGTTTAAAGCCCGGAGTCTTCCACGAGGGTTTCGGAGGAAAAGGCCTAGTTTTATTTACCGAACAAATCGTCCCGCTCAAAAACGAAATGAAACGAGTTTTTATTTTCGACGAAAGAGAAGAACAACACCCTCTAGTGATCACAACCGAGGCAGGCCTCATCAAAACCGATCTCGAAAAAGCCGCGATGACGATTCGACTGACCAATGGCGCGATCTTTGTGGATAAAAAAGAACTCGAAGGCCCTCAGCAAAAAATTAAATTCGATGTGTACGACATCAATATGGAAATGGCAGGACACGGAGATTCGTGGAGAGAGTACAGCCCTCCGTCGTACAACTACGATCAACTGCAAACTCGGCTCAAAGAAACGATCCACGATCCACCACTCAATCGCCAACTTCAAGTAGAGCTGCACCGACGTTTCTCACTCTCATTCGCTTGCATTATTTTCGCAGGCCTCGGATTTTTCATCGGCACCATGAGCCAGCGCGGAATCCGCAGCGGCTCCATCGTCCTCTGCCTGTTCGTAGGCCTCATTTACTGGCTCTCCTACGTCGGAGCCAACGCCCTCGCACTCAGCGGCTGGGTCGTCCCGTGGCTCGGAGTGTGGCTCCCCAACATCCTGTTCGCCGGCGTCGCATACCTCTGCTACCGAAAACAAGCCAACATCTTACGATAAGTGCATGTGACGGCGGTCGTGTTCGGATATCTGGATTTGAACTTTGGGCTAGTCCTCGCGAAACATTTTTGAGATCTCGCTTTCGCTCGGGAGAATTCGATCTGCGCTGCGGAGACGCCCAAAGTTCAAATCCAGATATCCGAACACGCCCTCGGTTCTTTCTCGTCGCGAGACCTTACTCAAAGTCACTACGTAAAAAGCAGTCGTTGCGAGGAGCAGAGCGACGACTTGTCCGGCGCAGCTTTAGCGGAGACGGAAGCAATCTCGCCGCATAAGAGCGCGTTTCTTAACGAATGATGACTCTCAGAATACAGACTATCTTTTGGTCAGGTGAGAATTGTAACAATGGTGAAAAGTCATTTTGGGTGTATTCTGGATTCTAAACCTAGACAGTGCATTTCAGCCTGAGTGCCTTCACATTCTCCGTATACTGGTAGCAGTGACAATTTTGGCCTTAAACCTGCACACTTATTGTGTGAATTTCGATCTATTGATTAGGGGACATCATGAGGCAAGTTATCATTACGTTGATCTGTTTTTTCTCAGTTTTTTCTGCGAATGAAGCACACGCTTTGTTTGGTCGTCGAGGACCCATCGCTACATTTTTCTTCGGACCTGGACCACAAATTATCGGAAGCCGCCGATGTGGTGGGGGAATGTGTCGTCCGATGGATGGACCTTGCGGAGGCGGCGGATGTCGTCCACAAGGGGGCGGATGTGGTCCTGGTGGTTGCGGTGGAGGAGGATTTAACCCACAACAATTTGGCGATCAAATTGGGAACGGATTTAATCCTGGATTTGGCGGCGGCATGCCCGCTCCTGGTTTGGGAGGTGGCAATGGTTTAGGATCTCAACAAGGTTTTGGTGGCACTGGATTTGGGAATGGATTTGGTGGCGCGGGCGGAGTGGGTTTTGGAGGCGGCCAAGGAGGAATTGTGGATCCCAGTCTTGCTCCCGGAGCCCCTGGAATTGGCGGCGGCGGCGGAGCTCCTCTTGCTCCGGGTGTCGGAAGCACAGGTTTTGGCGGAAATGGTTTCGGTGTAGGAAATAATTCTATCCCTCCAGCGGGAAGTACTCCGGGTCAACTGCAACCGGTGAATGGAACTTTTTTGCTCAATAATCAACAAATCAGCATCGGGCAGGGTTGCCGATTCGTAGTGAATGGACGAGAACTCGATAGAGAAAAAGCTCAAGTGATTTTTGCTTCGTATCAACAACGCCTTTCAACTCTAAACGAAAACCAACGTTGTGCCTTTAATACGTACGCTCGGTTTTTTAATCCGAATCAATTTACACAACCGGGGCCAGGAACAGGCGCACCGACTGCACCGATTCCGGGAACTCAGCCGCCTCCAATCATCCATGGCGGAACGACTCCCACGCCGACACAGCCTGGAAGACCTAACGTTGGGGCCGCAGAGCCGACTGCTTTTGCAAAATGGAGTAAACGTTTTGAGGGCGGCGCACTGCCAGTCCATAAAAGTCTTGCCGAAAAAACGGAAGCGATTGCACTCAATCCAAACGTGAAATACACGGTCGTTCAGCAGGATTGCGTCCACCAAACGGCGCAAAATAATAAAGTGCCTGTGACGATGATTCTCTTTCATTCGAGCAAAGACGGGTCCCAACAGACGCATGTCGGAGTTTTACCGCCGACAACAGTTTTAACTGAAGCCAACAAAGGAGAAATTGCAAAAACTTTGTGGGCGAGTGTGAAAGAAGACGTCACTCACGATGGCGGCAGACTCCGGAGTGAAGCTGCAGATCCAGGCGCTTTCTCAACAAAATTTAACTTTAAAAACAACGGTCCTGAGATGCAAATCCAGGTCAAAGAAGAAATTACTTCGACCGGCACTCAGTTAGTCACACGCTATGTCCAAAAAGGACCCGCGCCGACACCTGCTCCGGCAAATATCTGGAAACCGACGAGCGCTGATCAAGTCTTCTATTGCGTTGGAAAAGGACAAGTCCAAGCGCCTCCTCCTCCTGTCGTTCCAACGGTAGTGTCCAATGCCCATAATGTTTTAAGCAAAAATTGTCTTTCTTGCCATCAACATACAATGGACGACCTTTTAAAAATGTCGCCCACAAAAATTTTGGAGATGGTGAATCACCAGGATCCCGCGAAGAGAATGCCGAAAAAGAGAAATCCTCTCACGCAAGAAGAAAAACAACAGCTCGATGCGTGGAAGACTTGGACCGAAACAGAGAAAAAAAAGTGATCCCGGTCGCTGAGCCTACTTTACGTCCCGATGTCTCAAGGGGGCTATTCACAGCGTCCTTAAAATGAGCGTGGCGTGGAATTTGGGTAAAATGCCTCAGGTTGTCATTGGGTTTTGTGTTAGAATTTTAGCACTAACCTTTTGGGGATACTCAATGGCATCTAGAATTGTTTTAAGCTTAGTTGGGATGAGTTTTTTTGCGCATATCGTTTTAGCGGATCACAAGGCGGCTCCTGATTCGAAAAAAGGGGAGAGGGCTCCTGCGGAACACGTGGAGTATGTGATTGTTCCCCTCAAAGAATCCGTGTCCTCTTTGAAATCACCCAAAGGGAAGAACGACAACGAACTGAATAATTTGCTTTTAAGTTCGAGTGAGAAGGGAGTTTTATTTAAAACTTCTGGGGCCTATGCTTTAGGTTACATCGATTCTGATGGAAGAGCGTGCACAAGTTCCCCGTGTGTTCCCCTTGATATTAAAAACCCTGTCGAAAAAGTAACTCTAGAAGAATTGGCGGAATATCTTCAAACGCGTGAAGATCTCAAAGACAAATCGCCGTACAAAGAATTCCTTGCATGGATGAAATTGGGAATGCCGCCCACCTCCGAAGACAAACCTGCGGTGAAACTCGTTATTCCAGGGTCGGATGATAAAGCGCTCGATGTGTACAATAAAAAAATTCAAGACCGTCGCGAGCAATTAGATAAAGGCCTCGCAAAAGAAGTGAACGACTACGTCAAAGAAATCGAAGCGGTTTCAAAAATTTCCGATCCCAAAGAACAAGAAAAGAAAATTGGTGAGGTTTTACACTCCATGTTTACGGATGGACTCGAGGCTCCAGAACCTAAGACTTGGTCCACAATGGTCGGCGACAAGGCGAATGAGGCTCAAGTCCGAGGAGCCGCGGCTCATTACTCACAAGTTCAAATCGCTCACCGAAAAAGACTCTTGGGCGAAGTCGCAGACGCGATTCGTAAGAACAATGGTCGTGTTGCAATCATGATCGACAATATTGCAAAAACAAGTGCGCCGAAAGCTTATGATGTAGTGATTGCGGATAGTTTTTTGGAAAAAGCTCCCCAATGTGCGACTTGCGGCGGCCTGCCTCGACAGCAAATTTTCGACGGAACGATTATCCGTGCCATCGACGGAGTCTTGCGACCGCATAAACAACCAACTGTTTCTACGACAGGTGCAATTCAAACGGTAGGGGCTACAGGGCAAGCGGTGTCGGGAGAAAAGTTTAAACTTCGTGTGGGAACGTGCTATTTTTGCAAGAGGCAGTCTGCTCAATATGCTAACCGTGCAGCCGCATTTCTTCAGGAGATTAGAACAAAATATCCTGGGGTTGAAATTGAGGAATACGACGCTCGTGATTCAGGGGAAATTACTTTGGGGGAAGTGATTATTCACAAAGATGGGCAAACAGTTTTGCCTAAGACTAGAATTTACACAGCCGTTGTTCCGGATGGTTTGGCTCCGAAAAAATAAAATATGACTCTTTATTTTCGCCTAAGTTTTAGACGATCGTCTAAAGCTTAGGCAGTATTCTCGTGCTTCGAACGCAGAATACGCACGCCTAAACTGGCCTCTAGATTGCTCTCTAATAATATGAAGAGATCAACAATTTAGAAGGTTTATGCACTCTCAAGTAAAAAAAAGAGTCAGCGCTTATGTCTTAGCGAGTTTTATTATTTCTCTTCTCCCATTGCCTTCGTTTGCCCGAGAAAATAACGTCCCTCACAAAATTCGAGATATTAGTACCGATACAACTTCGTTCGATGTGAAAATCTCGGATTCTATTTTGAAAAAAACCAATCCTTCTGCAAAATCTTCTGACCGATTGATTAATTCGGTAAATGGCAACTTAGACAAGCTCACTGGAACGAAGAACGGGAAAAACCCGATGTTGCTGGGAAATGAAAATGCTCCTAGACAGGAGTCGTTAAAACCCAACGCTCTAAACGGCGATGGAAACGGAAATGGTCATGGGGACGACAAAGGAGATGGAAGCAAAAGCATCGCTCATCCACTATTCTACCCAATGTGTTTGTTTGTAGACACCCAAGCTGAAAAATCAAAGTCAGACATGGATAAAGAGATTAAAGAATTGGTCGGTATGGCTCACAAGTGCCAAGTAAATCTTGTTGTTTATCCAAGATGGGTTGATTTAGGAAAAGCCCCCCCACTCTCTCCGGCGGGAAAAGGTTCAGACCGATCTGATACCATTAACGATTGGGCGTCTTCCGCTTGCAATATTAAAGAAAAATTAGGAGTTCCTTCAGCATCTGTCTCAACGTGCGATAGGATGGAGGATACCGATGCGGAGATGTGCAATTCCACAAAAGATGTGGCTCCAGATAAAAAGATATGGAGTAAAGATGTGGGTGGTTGTGCTCAAGTTCACGCCGCGAATGGGGGTGGATTGTCGTCTAACACTTGGGACAAAGTGAATGCACAAATCCAAGGCGGTGGTGAGCACCAGAAACAATTTAGCGGATCAGGAGCAGTGCCTTCCATCGAAGGAAAAGGGACGTGTACAGGAGGAATCATCGCGCATGAAGCCAATGGCCATTCGCAAATGGGAATGCCAAACTATGAGCCGCCCAAAATGCATAATTTAGGAAACGGAATCGGAAAACCCATGGCAGATTATTCGAGCTATGGGACCTGGTTAGACAACCTCGCAGCTGAAGGCAGTGATTTCAAAGGGTGGGAGCCTATGGGTTGCGACGAAATGCGAAAGAACTCCTTCAAAAATGACGGACGCTGGAAATACAATCCGAAAAAAGAATTTTACATGCCCGTTAAAAAGAAAATTTTAAAAATTGATGAGGGCGAGAAGGTTTTTAAAATTCCTTATCTTATTGCAAATGGGGAAAACCCTGGACCCAATGAAATTACAGGGGATGGGCGTCGTGGAGTGAAGATCCCTGGAAACGTTCGAGCCAGATTGCTCACAAATCCGGGTAGCATCTTTATCAGCACTCAAGGACTCGCCGGGGGGCACCCTGAAAAAGGCGTCTTAGGAAATAACGACGGATCAGAATTCAACGCCAGCGAAGGCGGCGGGCCGAATGGAGAAGCTCCCACCATTCCCCAAGGACAAATCGTCATGGGTAAAGGCGTTTCAAATTCTCAATTAAGTGGAAATGAAGATTTTGGAATTGAAGAAAAACTCAGAGGGGAAGATCCTTCGAAAGCGAATTCCTTCCAAGCAGATTTCTTTGCAAAAGTAGGCCCTGCAAATCCGGCCGCTGGAGCTCCTACACCGTCGATGGGATCTTCCGAAAAAGCAGGATCCGCTGTGTCCTTCAGCCTCCGAGCCGATGGTCGCAAAGAAGACACAAACTTAGACCCAAGATTTTTCGATAGGAATGGAAAACCCATCGCTCCACAACCGCGAAAACGAGCAGACGTGGAGGATGTAGCCTACTCCGCGCGAACGGGAGACTCCGGATCCGGAGCCTTGGCCAATAGACCCCCGACTGGTGGAGTCAGTGGCGACGAAGACGCCGCTCGAGGGGACATCAATCTAGCCAGAAATCCAGGCCGCTTGGATCAAAGCGAATCTTCAACCACCGATTTCTTCAAGCCCAGACAAGACGCGTTCTCCGCAACGTCAGATCCTAGTTTACCTGGCCGCACTTCAGAACCGAGAAGACCGAGCGAGGAACGAAGACCAGCTTCGGAACGCCGCGAACCTTCAACTCGTAGACAATCCTCTGAAAGCTCAGAATCCGCCTACAGCGATTCGTCCTCTGATTTTGGTGAATAACATTCCCACCGTTATTGGAGCGATTATATCGTTTCGTCATTGCGAGGGTGTGTAGCACCCGCGGCAACCCTCCCAGCGCTGCATACAAAGGTTGCCGCGCGTGCTGCGCACGCTCGCAATGACGTTGCAATGAAGTAATTTATTTATCGGGTGTCGGCTCGGCGTCGAAGGGGACTTGTTTCACCTGGATTTTTTTCTCTTCTTTGTAGAAGTCGAACGTTGTCGCGAATGCGAGGCCGGCATGATAGCCGTAGCCCGCTCGACTTCCTAAGATGGCTTGAGAGAAGAAAAGTTCAAGACGATATTGCTCGTAAAAAAACACGCCTGCTACAAGCCCTAGGTTCCATAAATTAGGAGCCGCGGAAAGCTTTGCGAAAGATCCTCCCGATCCTGCGGATGGATTTGAAGTCACAGTCGTCGGCACATTTCCCGCATCCGTCGATAAAATTAACTCCGAGACGAGTCTGAAATAGACTGGCTTAATCGCTACACCAAAAGTGGTGTCGAGTGTGAACCGCGAACTATATTTTTTAAAACGAAAGAAATAGCCGGGGCTGAGCCCAAAACTATATCGGCCATTCATAATATGACCGCCATGAAGTTTAATCCCGGTTGAAAAAGTCCCATCACCTAAAGCCGCTTCTCCGGTAGAGAATGTGTCCGCTGAGTAAAATGGAATCGTACTTAAAGATTCAATCGCCAGGCGAGAGTCTCCAGGAACCACAAGCCAAGTGAGCGAGACCGCGGCATCTCCCATTCCAAAAGAGCTTAAAAAATTATCGCTGTATCCAGCAGTGGAGGATTGAACAAAAGTGTTTCGGAGCGGAAGTTTTATTCCCGCGGCCCAGTCTTTTGCAAACCCGTATTCGGTTTCAATCGCGAATTCGTATTCACTGAGGGCTGCTTTTTGATTTTGATATAAAAACGGAGTGCGATCGCCATCGTCTGCAAAATTTTCGGACGATTTATAATAATCCCCGCTTAAACGAAGCTTTAAAGTGTCGTATTTAGGAATCCAAGCTTGGGTCGCTGAGAGAAGTGGAGAAAATAAAAAACAAATGGAAAAAAGAATCTTTCGGAAAACACGCATTTGATACTTTCCTGTTCGTCGAACAGCCGTCGTTGCGAGGAGCGAAGCGACGAAGCAATCTCGCCGATAACAAGAGCGCTCTTTTGCAGCGAGATTGCTTCGTCGCTTCGCTCCTCGCAACGACGGCTGTTTAGCATCTTTTCAAGGCCAAAACTTTTCTTAGTGTATCACGCGTCCGATTAAATCGTATTCCATAGTTTCTTCGATAAACACATTTTGGATCTTTCCCTGACCCACAGGGCCATCGGTAATCAGCACACTTCCGTCGACATCGGGTGCTTGACCCTGGTATCTGCCAGCCCACAAGAGTTCGGATTCTTCAGAAGGCCCTTCTAATAGGACGGGGATCGTTTTTCCAACAAACTTTTTCAAATTTTCTTTTGAAGCTTCTTGTTGCACCGCCAAAAGTTCTTCGCGTCGCCGTTGCTTTGTCTCTTCATCAAGTTGTTCTGGCAATAAATACGATGCGGTATTCTCTTCGTGCGAATAAGCAAAGACCCCTAAGTAATCAAACTTGTGAGTGCGAATAAATTCCTTAAGTTCATTGAACTCAGCTTCGGTTTCACCCGGATAGCCGACAATCACATTACTTCTAAACGAAATCTCAGGCACACGAGCTTTTAACTTCAAAAGTCGGTCTTCAATTTGTTTTCGAGTCACCTTGCGGTTCATCAAATGAAGCATTCGGTTATTAATATGCTGAATCGGCGTGTCGATGTACTTACAGATCTTTTTCTCCGTCGCAATCAACTCAATTAAATCATCGGTTAATTCTTCGGGATATACGTACAATAAACGAATCCACTCTAACTTTTCGATTTTTGCGAGCTCTTTGAGCAGGCCCACTAGCGTTGTCCCATCTCGCAAATCTCTTCCATAATCCGTGAGATCTTGCGCAATCAAATTTAACTCAACCACACCCGTCGCAACGAGGTTCTCTGCTTCCTTCACAAGCGAAGGAATACTGCGGCTTCTCAAAGTGCCACGGATTTTTGGAATAATACAAAACGCACAGTTTTTAATACAACCTTCAGAAACTTTTAAAAACGCTCTGTAAAAAGGCTGAGTGTTAATGCGCGGAGTATTTTCATTGTGAATATATTTCGGATGTTTAAAGCCAGAATCTTCTTCTGCTTTTCCATCAATAAAATCGAGAATCTGATGATACTGCCCAGTTCCGACAAAGGCATCGACTTCAGGGAATGAAACTTTTAAATCTGCTTTATAACGTTGAGGCAAGCACCCAGAGACGATCAGTCTTTGGCAGGTACCTTTTTCTTTGTGCTGCGCGAGATCGATAATCGCGTTAATCGACTCTTTTTTCGAATCGTTAATAAAACTGCAAGTATTGACCACAATCACTGAAGCCTCTTCAGGGTTCTGAACGATCTTGTAGTCGTCTTTCTGAGTAATCCCCAGCATCACTTCGGCATCAACGAGATTTTTCACGCAGCCCAAGCTTTGAAAGAAAATCTTCTTAGGATGTGTAATAGGGCTAATCACGGAAGTTCACGAATTGAAAATCCATTTCAAGATTGGATCCTTTTACAAGTTGCATCGCCTCCTGCAAATCATCCTTCTTCTTCCCGGTCACGCGCACTTGCTCATCCTGAAACTGGGATTGGACTTTGATTTTTGAATCTTTAATCAGCTTATTAATGTCTTTAGCTTTTTCAACCGGAACGCCTTGCTTTACCGTAATTTTTTGAGTGGCAGTGCCTTCAAACGAGGCTTCAATTTTTCCCATCTCAAGATTTTTAATGGAGATTCCACGTTTGTGGAGTTTTCCCTGAACGATTTCAAGAACGGCGGTGAGTTTGTATTCATCGTCACCGACAAGTTTAATTTCTTTTTTCTTGTCCCATTCAATCTTGCTTTTCGAGCCTTTGAAATCGTAACGTTGCGCTAATTCTTTTTGCGCCTGGTTGATGGCGTTATCTACTTCTTGAACATCCATTTTTAAAACAATATCAAATGATGGCATATCTAAAGTCTCCTCGTTTGAGCTAGTGCTGAGTTACAACATCCGTGGGATTGGGTTCATACTCAAAGATTTTTTCATCAATTTGAGGGTTCACCTGAATTCCCGTGAAAACCATTTTAACCGTACTGTCAGGGGTTTCCGTTGTAAGACTCGAGAGTACATAGCTTTTTTTATCAATTTCTGCAATATAGAACTCGGGTCGCTTCTCTTTGGGAGTTAACTTTAATTTAATGATTTCAGGTGTTTGACTTAAGAGCTCGAGTTTGTAGACTTTGGCAAATTGCACCCCATCGGCCAGAAAATCCAGCGCTTTCATATCGACCATGGCAGACACATCTTTATAGATCTCTACCGACCGAGTTTTCTTGCGCGCATTTAAACGGAGGCTCATAAACTTTTTTCCGTTTAAAATCTGTGAAGACATATCGGAATTCGAGTTCCAACGAAGTTTCCCAGGTTTCACCACATCTAAAGACCCTTCGCTCTCTTCCTTCGACCCTAACGTTTTCGAAGTCACGGTCTGCTTAAAAGCGGCCGAATATTTCTTTGTCTCATCCCAACTCGTCTGAAACTTCTTCAAAATTTCTGGAGGAACAGGTTTTGCGAATACCAAACTAGACAAAAATAAGATGAGAAAGCTTTTCATGGAGGGGAGATTAAGCGAGAGCGACGGAGGAAGCAAATTCTGACTTTTGACTGGTTAAGCCTGCTGATCTTCTGCCAGCATCTTTTCCAGCTCTAAACGGCAGGTTTGCATAAAAGGTTCGAGCGGGCCTTGAGGAGCAGGGATGGGTTTTCCGAAGTGGGCCGTCACATGGAAACCGCGCTTTTTAGGAATTTTGCCCGAGGGCGCAATGTCGCGGGTTCCCGTAATGGCGACGGGCAGAATCGAAACGCCCGCATTTTGGGCCATTCGGAAGGCGCCTTTTTTAAAAGGCAGAAGAGCCTCCGTTTTCGAACGCGTGCCTTCCGGGAAAATTGCGATGCGGACGCCTTTTTCGAGAAGGTCGCCTTCGGCCTGCTTCATCACATGGATATCGTGCGCGGAACGATCTCGTTTTACAAAGTAGTTACCCATCGCTTTCATCGACCATCCTAAAAACGGGAGGTAAGCGATTTGAATTTTTGCAATCCATCTGAGGCTCAGAGGAAGCGAGGATAAAACAAAAATATCAAACGTACTTTGATGGTTCGCGATGACGACGAGACCCGTGCCATCTGGGGGAACGTTCTCTAGGCCTTTCAAGGTGAGTTTAACGTCAAAAAGCCACAGGGATCCTTTCCCCATGGCTTCTTGAAATTTAATCGCAATCGGTAATTTAAAAATAAAAAATGGGTACGAAATTGCGGCGCAAAAATGTACCCAAAAGATCGTCGCTAAAGCGAGAAGAAAGAGAAAGAAAGAATTTAGCATCGCTCTCAGTCCGCTCACCTTGGCATACGAATCATTAATTCAAGACACAGCCTAGCTCTTCACCAGCGAAACTAGCGGTTTCTTTGAAGATGACTTTAGAGGCCTCGACCGATTTTTCTTTCACAACAATCGTGGGATCGAGTTGTTGCATTTTAACGTAGTTCCGACATTCCTTCTCAGTGCGTTTCGCGACAAAAAGGCACGAGCACATTTCCTTCGCCATAAAACCAAGGCCGATAGTGACTTCCATGTTTTTGTAAGCTTTAGGTTTTGTTTTCTTGCCATGACTGAGGGGCTTCAAAGGAACTGCAGCTTCTTCGACTTCGGCTTTAACGCCTAATAGTTTTCCGAGTTCAGCTGTGTACTTTTCCATGCCGATCCCTTTTTGTTTTTCTTCCGCGGTTCTGACAGCGACCAAGTTTAAAGACGGGACCACAATCAAACTTTGTCCCCAATGGCCTTGCGCTGCGTAGGCATCTTCTGGAAGTCCGGGCCACGAACGACGGTTGTTCAAGTCACGTACCTTGCGATTCACCCACCACAAAGCACCGGCAGCGTTTTCAACGCCGAGTTCTTTTGCACGACTTAAGTAAGCATCTGTGGGTGTCGTCGAATATTTGACCCAATCTTGTGGAAGCACTTGTTTGCCTTCCCAAACACCATCATTCAAAAAGAGAAATCCGTATTTTGCGAGATCGCGCGGAGTCGTAAATAAATAGGACGCTCCGACTAAAGTCCCTGCGTTGTCTCTTTCAACTAAAGCGGTTTTCATTCCTAAGACATCAAAAAGATCTTTTTTGGGAACTCCGTCAAAGTCTTTGCCGCCGTAAGCGCCACGAAGGACTGAGGCCAGAAGGACTAACTCTCCAGAGGAATATTCCCAATGTTGTCCTGGAGTTTCTTGAACAGGATGAGCACCCACGAAGGTCGCCATATCTTTATGACCGACTCCATAGAGCATTGCCATCACTGAAGATTCGGTGGGGGAACCACTCGCTTCATATTCTTCTGACCATTGGTAGCCTGAAGACCATTCGACTAAGTGTTTTACTTTAACGTCGCAACGATTTCCCGCGTCTTTAATTTTGACATACTTACAAATTGAATCTTCAAGAGCCAATTTCTTATCGCGCACCGCAATCGCTGCTAACGAATTCATCAAGCTCTTTGTAATTGACCAAGTGGAATGGCGGTTTTCCGCTTTGTATCCATTGGAATATTTTTCGTAAATAATTTTTCCGTCTTTAATCAGGACGAGACCGTCCGTTTTGGTCGTCGATTTTTCATCATTTGGAAAAAGCGCTGCTTCAAACGCTGCGATTTCTTTTTCGTGAGCTTCTTTAAAGTTAGGGTTGGTTTCCCAGTCTTGAGTCGGCCATTTTTTTTCGTCGGCTTTTAAGAGCGTAGAGAAAACGCCGAACGAAAGGATAAATAAAAAGTTAAATATTTTAGACGGAATCGGTTTCATCATATTTTCTTTTCCTTTTTGAAATCCAACCCAAGGGGTTCGTTATAAGAGCATTTTTTAGATCCTGCAAGCGGACCCCTTACAGCAGAAGTGTAAAAAATACCGAGTAAAAATGTCTTAATAAAAAAGATTATACGACGCTCAAGGGAAAGGGATCATTGAAGAGGGGGAATAAAATCAAGAAATAAGGAAGGGGGATTTTAGAGCGGAAAAGAAATCTTGGGATACAATACCTTAATGTCGGCATTTGAAAAGAAATTTGGAAAAGATTTTCTATCGACGATTCCAACGACTCCGGGAGTATATTTTTTTTATTGCGCCGAAGGAAAACTTCTCTACGTCGGCAAAGCAAAAAGTTTAAGAAAACGTTTAGCCCAATACCGAGACGCGAAAAAAACCAGGCGCCATAAAAAAATGCGTTACCTTATTGAAAACGCCTCCCGTTTGGAATGGGAAATTTGTGAATCCGATTTGGAGGCTTCGTTAAAAGAAGCCAGACTGATTCAAAAACTTCGGCCTCCGAAAAATATCGCGGGCGCTTATTCTTTTCTCTACCCCTTGGTGGGCATTCGATCGGATGAGAAATGCCTTTATTTTTGTCTCACCACTTTGCCCGAAAAATTTCCGAACTATACGTTTCACGGATGTTTTCGCTCTCGCAAAGTCACAGGGGGCGCCTTTTTCGCGCTGATGGAAATTTTGGAATACGTCGGTCATCCACTTTCCGCAAAAGATCTGAAATCGGAGGGTCGCGCAGAATACTCTTACGTTTTTGGATTTCGACAAATTGAATCGAAATGGGAAAACTTATGGAAAGTTTTTTTCAAAGGCGAATCAAGAGAAGCGCTCGAAGAATTAATTTTGTGTTTAATCGATAAACCCGGAGCTCGGAAAAACGCTGAAAGAGTTCAGGAGACTATTAAACTCTTAAAAAAGTTTTTTAGATTAGAAGCGAAGCCTCTTGCGACGGCGATCAAAACAGTCGCTTATACTACTTATCCCGTGACTCAGCTCGAAAGGGATCCGCTTTTCCTTTCGTACAAAGCGAAGTGAAGTTGTCGTTGGATGTGGGAACTGACTAAAAGTTAAACAATCTCTGAATACAGCTCTTTTTAAAACCTTGTAATAACCACAAGTTATAAGCTCTTTTTTGAAAAGTCGATGGCTCCAAGTTTGCACAAAATAAGAGAGACATTTCCAAATATTATGAATTTCTTGAAAAGACATCGTTCCTTGAAGGTATTTTTATTCCTTCTCATTTTTTCGATTGCCTCGCTGGCGACGGAAAAGCGTGAGGGAAGCACCTGTGCGGAGAAGGCCAAAAAAGTAGCCGAAAATTTGCCCGGAAATGTCGAATTTCCAGCGACGCATTTAGACCCCCCATCTGAACCCGTCGATTTCGACGATAAACCGCATGCAACACTTGAGGGATTGAACAACCTTTTACGGAAACTCGATCCGAAAATCCAAACAGCGGCAAAAAAACTTTTGGAGTCTGGCACCGTCAAAGCAATCTCAGTAGGAGGCATGGGATTTACTTTCGTTTTAGAAGACAATCTCACGCATAAAAAAAGTCGCTACAAAATCATGCGCCCGGGAATGCCGGATCCAGAAGGATTTAAAGCTCGGTTCGAAAAAGAAATCGACATGGCGATTGACATCGGAAATCACGGAATCGGACCGAAGTCTCAACGCCATCCCGAGACCGGGTTTTTGCAAATGGAAGAGATTGAAGGAAAAAATTTAGAACAGTGGATCGCAAGTGAGGCATTCAAAAAAATGGATGAGAAAGAGCGGACTCAGTGGATTCGCAAGTTTACTTTAGCACTCGCCAGCAAAATTCAAGCGCTCCACGACCTAGGATACATTCATATCGATCTCAAGCCTTCAAATATTATGGTTGTTGAGGGAAAAGGAAAAGATGTGCAAATTTCACTGGTAGACTTTGGACTCTCGCTGAAAAAAGCTGAGTTGGAAGACGCACGTAGGCAGGGAGAGTTCGCAGGAACTCCAAAATATCACGGCGGCCATTCGCTGACGGGAGACTTTAATTCATTGCGAGTGATTGTGGAGGAGCTCTTTGAAGTGGACGGCGCGGTCTCTGAATCGGATGTGTTCAAGAACGAGCAGAGACTTCGTGCGGTATTTTCGATTTTTTCGGAACCTCTTAACAACGAAGAGTTAAAAAGGAGTTACGCGCACTCAGATTTTCATCTTCTTCAGCTGGCGTTAAAGGAATCTCCCACGGACTTCGATCGTCTGGCCTTTTGGAATGGGATTTGGCAACGTCTCGACAAACGGACTTCCGGTCAAAAGTTGAAAGTCCTATTTTCGGACCCTTTATTCAATCAAGAATTGGAGAGATTGAAGAGTACAAATCCTGAGGAGTTAAAAAAGATCATTGACGAAGGGATGATCGAAAACAGATGGCGATTTAACCGCAATACAAGGGACGAAGAGAAGCCCAAAAGTCAGCCGATTTTAGAAGTCGACGACTCGAATACAAGGCCAGAATTGACGGATAATTGGTTTCGGTTATTCAAAAGCCGAAATGAGAGAGAAAAATCCAAACGTCCGATTGATTTTAAAAAACTACGAGCCATTCGCGAACAAATCGGTAAATTGCCGGAGCATTTGGTTGAAGCACCGAGACCTGACACCAGTGCAAGCGATGCTTTATTTTTTTCGGGGAAGCCTCCAACGGCAGAGATTGAGCGTCTTCGTGAGTTTTACCTCAAAGTGAAGGGAATGGAAGTCAAAGGGGATTCTTTCGAGGCTTACGTCCGTAAGTTTTCTGCAGAACACAAAGAGTTAAATTACCCGCCAAAACTTTTCGTCAAGCTTTGCGAAGAGTTAAAAATCCCAGCGGATTTCTACCTCGAAAAACTGACGGACACCGGCCGGTAATAATTTCGCAGCTAACGTCGTTTTGTGGAGCGAAGCGACGACTTGTCCTGCGCAACTTTAGCGGAGACGGACGCAATCTCGCTGCAAAAGAACGCCCTCGTTATTGCGAGACCGGACAAGTCGTCGCCCAGCTGTGGACAAAACCTGTCCACGGATTGTGGAAAAAGAATAGAATTCCTCAAATCTCCATGCTAACCCGTACTCAATGCTGCAAGTGGTTAAAAAAACTCAAGCGTCTCGAGAAGTCGACTTTGTAAGCTTCTTGAAGGATCGACTCCTCGAAAAGATGCGAGCGAAGTCGTCCTATTCCATGAGAGCCTTCGCAAGAGATTTAAATATCGACCCTTCGCTCTTCTCGAAGATTTTAAGAGGGGAGAGAAAACTTACTTCAAGAACCTTCTTTCAAATTTCCGAAAAATTGTCCCTAACCCCCGAATTGGTTCGGCACTTTGCAATCGAGATGGGTTTCAAAACCATTCCAAATGAAATAGCTCCCACCGAAAACTATTGGGCGATCCCTAAAGATGCATTTGAAGTGATCTCAAACTGGTATTACTTCGCAATTTTCGAGCTTCTCGGAGTTGAAGGAGTGTGGACGACAACCAAGATCGCAAAAGCTCTTGAAATTCCATACATCGAAGCCAGTCTCGCACTTGATCGCCTGGCCAGAATGAAGATGATCAAAAAAGAAAAAAATGTCTGGTTAAAATTTCAAACCAGCATCACAACCACTCAATACCCAGGAAGCACTCCTGGACTGAGACAGATGCAAAGACAAATCTTGGATAAAGCAAAAGACGCGATGGAAAAAACACCCATCGAAAAACGTGAGCAATCGTCTCTCACCATGGCAATCGATGCCTCGTTATTACCGCTAGCAAAAAAGAAAATCGCCAAATTTCGGCGTGAACTTCACGATTTTTTACAAAGTACTCAAAAAACAAATGAAGTGTACAACTTAAGCTTAAGCTTTTATCCCGTCACTTCACTGTCGCAAAAAGGAAAAAAATGAAAAAAACGCTAATCGCATTCTGGATGATAGCGAATTTCGCATTCGCCGAAGCGCCGCCGGTCAAAACGGGCGCCGAGGGGCATGGAGGCGATCCGCTTTATAACTATTATGTTCGCGCAAGAAACTTTGCGGCCGACGAGATGCTGACCCAAATCGACGTCAGTTGGCTTCGTGACGAAAAGGGCACAAGTGAAGAGTATAAATTTTTAAAATCTAAAAAAACGGAGCTCATCGAGGATCTCAAAAAAAGTCCGATTGTTTTGCGCGAGAGCAACCCGAATGGAAAATGCGGACAAACGGGAAATACGGCAAAAGCGACCATCTACTTGTCCCGCAAACATTGTCCCGAGCTGGATAAAAACTTCCAGGAACTAGCCGAGATGCTCATTGGAGAAGCCGTTCATCACTTTGATCAAGGAGACGAGTTTGCTGCCAGTTTTGCGGTCGCAATCGGCGATGCGTTTAAAAAAGGACCTCCTATTGAAGGGCGCTGGTATGACAGTTCTGCAGAGTATGACATCGAGTTCTTAATTGAAAAAAAACACAAAGATTTTGAAATTCAATTTCCTGATTTGTGGAGACAGACAGGTGATTATGGTCAAGAGTCTGGGACGAAAGCTTTAATTACCAAATTGAATCCGAGAACCGGAACTTTTGAGTTAAAGGGTGACTTCGTATCAAGAAATTGTCGAACGACATTGAGCGCTGAGGGAAAAATCAGCCGCAATTCCCAACAAAATCAAGTGATCGAACTGAAGGTCTCTATCGCAAACGTGAGTTGTTATCGGGGAAGGAATTCCTTTAATCTCGTTTTGCGTCGCGGAAAATTTGTCCCTTCCGACCCCACCAAGGCATTTCCTTGGGACTATATCTATGAAGACAAAATATCCATCAGTTACGAAATTCCAGAACCAGTAAACCAACAGTTCCCTTGGAACTTTTTTATCTCAGAAGAAAAAGGAAAATAAAAACATGAAAAAATATCTCATCCTATTGGCACTTTGTTCCTATTCGTTGTTTGCTGCCGAAGAACGAAAACCTGAGCTTTTGATCAATCTTCCAGCTGAGAGTAGTATCGAGACTCCTTCCGACCTTGAAATTTTGTCGGGAACGTTTTCGACCTTCCTCGGCGAAAAAGTCATAAACAAAACTTCTGCGACTTGTAAGATGAAGAAGACCGTCAAACACCCATCCGGAGGAACGTACGAATCCGAGGTAGAAGTTCCTTGTGACAGGGAAACAAGCATTGCTTGCTACATTCTCCACCAACCCAGCAAAAAGGGGCGTAAATTAGGTGCTCAAAGTTTAACAGTACAAGGGGTAAAAGTTAGAAACCTGTCAGAAGTAGAGCCCGAAAAAGATCGCTACAAACCCGTGAACAATTCAAAGTATTACACGGACCAAAAGTATTCGGAAATCCAAGTGATTGACGTCTTACTGCAGACCAAAGGAAAAAGCCGCTTTATTCTGGAATGTGTCACGGTGATATCTGCTTTCGAAGAAGATAAAAAACTCATCTATAGAACGCCAGCACATCAGGAGTATGACTATGCGACTAAAATCTCAGATCTTCAAAAACTTGCGAAAGTCGAACCTTCGCAGGCAGAAGTGATTCCGTAAGGCTTTTTGATTTCCAAAGGGCGGGCGCTTCAGTAGATTGAGAGCATGATTCTCTATGATTTTCCGCTTTCGGGTAACTGCTACAAAGTCCGACTTCTCCTGGCGCAACTTCAACTGCCGTATGAGAAAGTTTTTCTGGATAGATTGGCAGGAGAGACTCGAAAGTCGGATTATCTAGAAAAAAACCCGAATGGAAAGGTTCCTCTTTTGGAATTGGAATCGGGAGAAAAGATAGCAGAATCCAACGCGATTCTCTTTCATCTCGCCGAAGGCACGCCATTTTCACCAGCGGGCAAGCTAGAAAAAACGCAAGTTCTGCAATGGCTTTTCTTTGAACAGGCAAGCCACATGCCGAATATCGCGGTTCCTCGTTACTGGATTTCAGTCCTGAAAAAAGAAAAAGAGTTCGCCGAGCAGCTAGTTGAAAAACATAAACTGGGTTATCAAGCGCTCGCAGTGATGGAAAAACATTTACAGCCTCGCAAATTTTTTGTGAATGAAACGTATTCGATTGCGGATATTTCCTTGTACGCCTACACCCATATGGCACATGAGGGAAAATTTGAGATGGATCAATTTCCGTCCGTGCTAACTTGGCTCAAACGAGTACAAGATCAACCGAACCACATAACAATCGTATAGACGCCGTCGTCGGCGGCTCCCCGCAACGACGATTGTGCGACAACCTGTTGAAAACGTGAAATTTTTTGTTGGATTCACTTTGCGCTCGCAGCGAAGTCCGAAACCGTGGTACGTATTTTCCCTCAAAAGGAGAACCTATGTTTCAAGGACTTAAACTTTCGTTCATTCTATTTGTTTGTTTTACCGTCTCTTCCTTCGCGCTTTATGACTTTAAAGACGCCGATGCCAATAAGATTGCAAAAACGGTTTCTGAAATCCTCAGCGATTTAAAAAACAAGCAACGTCCGCAAAACTTAGGGCAGCTCAAAAAAGACATTCAAGATTTAGATCGCGGGAGATTAGATGGAGAAGCGCTTGTTGAGTTAAAGTACATGCTCTCGGTATTTAAGGCGACCGTCGTCCAAGAACGAATCAAAAGCCTTGAAAATGCGGGCGATGAGAAGTTGGATGAAATTCTTTCCGACCTTGAAGTCCTGGGTGGATACCTTTCCGTTGCGCAATCTGAAGCGGTCTTAAAAGCTGTCGAAGGTAAGCAGTCTTTAGAAGAGAAAGCCTATCTCGTCATTGCAAAATTTGGCGATCCTAAAGGCACTCGTGAAGCGGTTAAAAATTCTGGATTTAAAAAAGCCAATTCTTTGGCAGGTCCCGAAACCCTATTGGAATATGAAGGCGCATCGTTCTCTAAAAAATACGAAAGCGCCAAGTGGCTCGGAACAAAAGGGCTCGATCTCAGTGCCTACTTTGCCACGAGTAACTACTCCGCAATCGTACGCGGGGTTGAAGTCCGTTCCGGCGATGTGTTCGTCATGGATCACGGTCTTGCGGGAGGTGTAAATACTAATTTCAGTATCCCTCGCAGTTATGCGACCCACACCGGAATGGTCGTCTTCTTAGAATACAAAGAAAAGATCTATCCTGCTTTCTTTGAGATCTGTGAAAAAGGATTGAGAGTTGTGCCTCTGAATACCGCTTTATCCGCTCCTTTTGCGACCTACGGTGAAGTTTACAGACCGTCCAATATTCCTGCGAAGCTGGAAAGCGAAGAGTATATTCTCTGGGCAAAGGCTTTGAGTGCGGATGTCTTTAAACGAATGGCTGAAAAGCACTACTACAGCTATTTCAATCCGAAGATTGTGAATGGAGACGAATTGGATGTCGTTTGCTCGAGCCAAGTTCAACTCTGTCTTTTACGACAAGGGCTGAAGTTAAAGTTACCCGTCGACACCATTCATCCTAAAGCGATTAAATCCCTGGCAACGCAGTTTGATTTTAAACTGGAAGAATATGTCACTCCCAGTGCTTACGTCCGCGCTGGAAAATCCCAATTAGCATTTGTCGGAGCTTTCGAGAGTGGCTTTCTCAACCAAAATATTGTGCGCGAACTCGTCATCGGTGCTCCCAATGAAGAGGCTCCCGAAAGCTTAGGGTATCTTTTCAGTCAAAAGAGTTTAAATGTCTCATTAATTAATCCGCCGGACATGAAGCAAAAATACCAATTGTTTCAGGTGGCTTTTAAAATAATGAGCGACAGTGAGATTGTGCTCGTCAAAGCGCCGCCTTCACTCATCGCGTTTGCAAAGCTCATCGACATTCCGTTAAAAATCACCGTGAGACAGTTTGATAGCAACTTCGAAAAGGAAATTTACTCTTTCGATTCTTTTGACACTTTTTCAATCCACGAAAAAGCAACGTCTCCACAGTTTAAAAAACTCTTAAAAGAAAGAATGGCGCTTTTAGCCTCTTGGTTCGAGTAAGTTTTCAGCGCGGGCGTCGTCATTGCGAGCGTGCGTAGCACGCGCGGCAACCTTTGTGTGCGGAACTGAGGTTTGGCGCGCGTGCTACGCACGCTCGCAATGACAAGGATTTTTAAACTTACGATAGAGACTAAAGGTGGCTTGCAAGTACAGTTCGGCGTTTGGACGTTCCTGTCGAGGGAGCGACAACGCCTTCTTTTTCCATTTGTTCCATTAAAGTCGCCGCACGGTTGTATCCAATTTTTAAATGGCGCTGAATCAAAGAAATGCTGGCTTCGCCTTTTTCGGTCACAAGCCTGACCGCGCTATCATAAAGTCGCGCTTCGGCATCTCCGCCTTCACCAGGCGCCGGAACGCCATCTTCACCGACGTTTTCAGATTCTTCCATCGAACGCATGATGCGTTCATCGTATTCAGGTTCACCTTGGGATTTTAAAAACTCGACGACTTTTGCAGTGTCGTTGTCAGTGATAAAAGCACCCTGCATTCGTTTTAAAGTAGAAAAACCTGCGGAGTGGAAAAGCATATCCCCTTGGCCTAAAAGTCTCTCAGAGCCGGTTTTATCCAAGATCGTTTTCGAGTCGACCGAAGAAGCCACACGGAAAGAAAGTCGACTCGGGAAGTTCGCTTTAATCGTTCCCGTAACGACATCTGTTGAAGGTCTTTGAGTCGCCAGAACGAGATGAATTCCCGAGGCTCTCGCTTTTTGCGCCAGTCGTGCAATCGAAAGTTCAACGTCTTTTGCAACAACGGCCATTAAGTCCGCATACTCATCGATCACAACAACGATATACGGCAAAAATGGATTTTCTTCAGTGGGTCCCCCCGATTGAGCATTTAACTTTTCGTTGTAAGCATCGAGGTGTCTCACGCCAAATTTATGCATGAGAGAGTAACGTCTTTCCATCTCATCTACAGTCCAGCGTAAAGCAAGCGCTGCTTTTTTAGAATCCACAACCACCGGAAGTAAAAGATGCGGAATGCCTTCGTAGAGAGAAAGTTCGACCATTTTCGGATCGACTAAAATCAACTTCAGTTGATCAGGGGAGAATCGGTAAAGTAAACTCGAAATCAACGTGTTGATAAAAACAGATTTCCCCGTTCCCGTGCTTCCCGCAACAAGTAAGTGAGGCATTGCCGCAAGATCAGCCGTCACAGGTTCGCCTGAAGCCAATCTTCCGAGTGCCAATGGAATGCGAATTTCCGGTTTGAAAAAAGGAGTTTCTTGAACGAGATCCTTAAAGTAAACCGTCTCGCGGTAAGGACTGGGAATTTCAATCCCAACGACCGGCTTTCCGGGAATCGGTGCTACGATACGTACGGAAAGTACGCTCAAGGCAAGAGTCAAATCGTCTGAGAGATTCGCAATTTCTTTAATCTTCACGCCACTCGCAGGTTTAAATTCGTAAACCGTGATGACAGGACCGGGAGAGATATTAACGACTTCACCTTCAACACCAAAGTCTTTTAACTTTTGGACGAGGATGCTTGCTTTATCGATATACCAGTTTTTATCGACTGTTTTGACTTTTGCTTCGGCTTTGCCCCCCAGCATATTGATGTCGGGCAATTGGAACTTTAAATGCTTTCTAAAAAGCCTTTTGTGTTTCGCTTCAATAGGTCCGCGTTTATTCACGAGCGGATTGACAAGCTTTTGCATGTCCTCGTCACTTTGGTTCGTGGTAATGGGAATCCCGTTTTCGTCGGTCGATTCTTCTTCCAAAGCTTCTTGAACTTCTGATTTTTCTTTTCGTCCCATCATAATCGAATGGGTAAAGGGTTTCAGTTGCTCAATGGATTGGACTCCCACGGCCTGCACTGGAGCTTGAGCCGCCGCAAGTTTTTTCTTCACGCTCAATTTTGCCGAGAAGATTTTTGCTTTCGTGATAAATGCGTAGATGGATCCGACAAATGAGGCAAAAAGCGTTTTCGCGAATTTTTTAACCGAGACTGTTAAGAAACTGACAAGCTTCCATCGAAACACAATCACCGTCGTCACGAGTGAAAAAAAGATGCTTAAAAGAATCGATCCTAAAGGCCCTGTAAGATATTCAAACGCGGAAGTGATTAGTCGCCCGAAGTATCCTCCAGGATTTGGAAGGCTCCAAGGCGTGTACTGAGTTGGATAGAGACACTGAATTAGACTACTGACAGAGAGCAAAAATAAAATCGGTGTCGTGTAACTGGCTTTACTCTCTTCTTTATTCGAATGAAAACGACTCTGAGTAAATCCGATTAAAACAAAAACGATCGCGATTGCGAATGCGGCAATTCCGAATAATTGAAATAATAAATCGGAGACGATGCTACCAGTACGTCCCATCCAGTTTCTAAAATCACCTTTCGTCGAAAAAGTACTCCACGAAGGATCGGATGGTGAGTAACTGACGAGCGCAAGGAGCAAACAAATCGCTGAAGCGATCCAAAATATTTTTACGACTTCGGCAAAAATCGTATTTTGAGAAGTTGTCGAAAAAGTGTTCGATTCGACGTTGGAATCATCGGATTTACCAAAAAACATAGAGGTCCCTCGAAATGAGAAGAATTTAGTTAAAAAATTGAAAAACGTAAGGAATTGAGAACTGGGAATTAAGTCTCTATATAGTATAACTCAGTGACATTCCTAGTCAATTAAGTCGCTTGACACGGGGTGAACCCATCAGCATCATTCAAGATTGGTGGGTATGGTGGGGTTTTATATTTACTTTCAAATCAACAACTAAAGTACTGCACCGCCTTGTCTGTAAAAAGGCAGGGATAGCTATGGGGTTTTTACACGGTTTGAAAGTGTTTTTGGGAGGACAAGTATGCCAACAGGCTATGTGAAATGGTTCAATGACAATAAGGGGTATGGTTTTATCGAACAAGAAGGGGGCGCGGATGTTTTTGTGCACTTTTCTTCGATCGAAGGCGAGGGATTTAAGTCTCTCACAGAAGGTCAGCAAGTCGAATTCGACATGACCGATGGACCGAAGGGGCCTCAAGCCACCCGAGTCATGAAAGTTAAAGGAAACGCCTGATTTTTCTAAGGGGCGGAAGTTTTTTTCCGCCCCCTATTGACACGCCACACAGTTTTTCCTAGTTTATGTAAGCTTTTAATCGGATTCAATCTAAGTGTCCCGATACAGCCCCTAGTCAAGGCTGACCTTATCTCAAGTCATTTAAATCAAACTTTAAAAGGCTTGAAAAAAGACTAAAAGCAGGGAATTAAACTCTAACCAACTAAAATCTCACCGGAAAAAATTTATGTCAGAAGTAGTACACATGTATCTCAGAGAGCTAAAAGAAAAACCGATTTCGGAATTGACCGAACTCGCGAAATCTTTAGGTGTCGAATCCCCAGGTGGATTGAGACGGCAAGAGTTGATCTTCGCAATTCTTCAAGCTCAGACAGAACAAAACGGACAAATTTACGGTGACGGTGTTTTAGAAACGCTTCCCGATGGATTCGGATTTTTAAGAGCCCCCGATTATAACTATCTGCCAGGACCAGATGATATTTACGTCTCTCCTTCGCAAATTCGTAGATTTATGCTGCGTACGGGGGATACTGTCGAAGGACAGATTCGTCCTCCAAAAGATTCCGAAAGATATTTCGCACTTTTAAAAGTCGAAAAAGTGAATCACGAGGATCCAGAAGTCGCTCGGGAAAAAATTCTTTTCGACAATTTAACGCCGCTTTATCCGCACGAGCGATTTGTTTTGGAACACGAATCCAAAAAGTACTCGACTCGAATTATTGATTTGATGACTCCGATTGGTAAAGGGCAGCGCGGTTTGATTGTCGCGCCTCCTCGTGCCGGTAAGACGATGATCATGCAAGAAATTGCGAACGCGATTACCAAAAATCACCCAGAAGTGGTTTTGATTGTTCTCTTAATCGACGAACGTCCTGAAGAAGTGACGGATATGGAAAGAAACGTCGACGGAGAAGTGATTAGTTCTACGTTCGACGAACCGGCCACTCGACACGTTCAAGTCGCGGAAATGGTCATCGAAAAAGCAAAACGTCTTGTCGAACACAAAAAAGACGTCGTGATCTTATTAGACAGTATCACTCGTCTGGCGCGCGCCTATAATACGGTTGTTCCTCCCAGCGGAAAAATCCTTTCAGGCGGTGTGGACTCCAACGCACTTCACAAACCGAAACGATTCTTCGGAGCGGCGAGAAACATCGAACACGGTGGAAGCTTAACGATTATCGCAACGGCGCTGATCGACACGGGAAGCCGAATGGACGAAGTGATTTTCGAAGAGTTCAAAGGTACGGGTAATATGGAAATTACGCTCGACCGCAAACTCATGGAAAAACGAATTTTCCCATGTATCGACATTAATAAATCAGGAACACGTAAAGAAGAACTCTTGCTCGGCCGCGATATCATCAGCCGAATCTGGATTCTCCGTAAAGTGCTTCAACCGATGAACGTCGTCGACAGTATGGAGTTCCTCTTAGACAAGGTCATGGCAACAAAGACCAACAAAGACTTCCTCGACTCCATGTCAGGCTGATCGCGCGTTAAACTTAATCACCCGTCATTGCGAGGAGGCGTCAGCCGACGAAGCAATCTCGCTGCGCTGGGGATGATTTTTTTGACGTCGCTTGCTCGTTTTTTCTGGTTTGAATACTTGTAACGGCTCTTCCGCCGGCCCCGCAAGTACCGCGCCCTTGCAAGTGAACCGAGATCCGTGACAAGGACAATCCCAAGTTTTCTCGGCGAGATTCCAATTCACTAGACAACCCATATGAGTGCACACGGCCGAAACTTGGTGAAGCTTTCCATCCTCATCCCGGGAGCAAGCCACTTTTTGGCCTTCGATTTTTAGAATCTTTCCTTCGCCTTTTTGAATGTCTTTTGCCGAAATCTTCGGGAGAGGTTTAAGCCTATCTTGAATCATGTAGCGAGGGTAATCCAAATTTTCCTTCACATAGTTCCAAACGGATCGAGATTTTCGATGAGGAGAATAAAGTTCTGCACAGGGATTCTTCACCCCGGTGAGGAGATCTCGAACCATCAACGCCGAAAAAGTGCCAAACGTAATTCCATTTCCGCAAAAACCCGTTGCGATAAATTGTTTTTGAGTCATCTCGCCTATGAAGGGCAGACCATCAGAAGTTTCGATCACTTGCCCTGACCATTGAGTGTCAATCTTTGCTTCGGGAATTAATTTTTTAAGAAGAGTTTCAAGTTTAGAGTAATTTTTTTCCGGATGACTTTTCTGACCTGTTTTATGGTCGAGTCCTCCGAAAATCACGAAGTCTTTTGATTTTCCTGAATCAACTCTGAGATAATAATAGGGATCGGTTGTGTCCCAATAGCTGGCTTCGGGATAAAGATTTTTCGGAATCGTCGCTCCGATAACATAGGAAGAGTAGGGCGCGATTTTAGTTTGAAAAAGTGCCGCGCTAGCCATGCCCGCAATTCCCATCAGAGGCACATGAGTCGCAATACAGAGATAATCTCCTTTGATTTTTCTTTGCTCGCAATGAACAACGAGGGGATCCGAATCGATTTGCGTGACTTCAGAGTGCTCGAAAATATCGGAGCCATCGCCAGGAATCAATTGGGCTAAGCCTTTTAAATATTTAAAAGGGTGAAACTTCGCTTGATTTGCAAAGCAAATTCCCGGTCGATGATACAGAGGTACATCATTTTTGAATTGGCATTCGATTCCGAAACTTTGTGCGAGAGCGGCGTCTTCTTGAAGCTTATGAATTTCGTGCCGCAGATCCTTCTTCGAACCTAAAGGAGTGCATAAAAATCCGGGAATTCTTTCAAAATCGCAGTCGATCGAATTTTCATTGATAATCGTTTCGATTTCTTTAATTGCTGTTTCACCTGTCTGCCAAACTAAATGGGCATTGCGCTCGCCAAAATTTTTTGCGAGGTCGGTTAAACGGATGTCTGTCACACTTGTTAAATGGGCAGTGGTCGACGCTGTATCTCCTTGGGCAATTGTATCTCGTTCTAGGACACAGACGGTTTTTCCTGCCTGCTTCAGAAAGTAAGCCATTGAAAGTCCTGTAGTCCCAGCTCCAACGATAATGACATCGTAGTGCTTATGAAGCGGACCTTTTTGGACTTTTGGAAATTTTGGTAGAGGGGTTTTTTCCCAAGGTGTTTTTCGTTTCATGAGAACTCCTTCAAAATCAGGATTTGCTAGATTTTTTCTTCTTTGGAACTTTTGCGCCTTTTTTTCTCGCCTCGGAGAGACCGATCGCGATGGCTTGCTTCCTGCTTTTTACGGTCTTTCCGGATTGCCCGCTCTTAAGCGTCCCGTGTTTTCTTTTATGCATTGCCCGCTCCACGGAATTTTGGGCTTTCTTAGAGTATTTTTTTGCCATTTAAAGTCTCCCAGGGCCCTTGGAAACCAAAAATTGCAAGTCTTAGACCAATCTTCGAGCTGTTTAGTTCGCTTTGTCGATGGGGCCGCTTTTAAAACCGAGTTTTGACATTTTTTGCCGCCACTTTTTCTGAAAGGCTCTTTCGATTTCGACTTGAGAAATTTTTTTGATGAGTTTGATACTCGCGAAGAATGGTTCTGGAAGTTTTTTTTTCGAAGGAAAAACTGAATGTAATTTCGAGTAGGTCTTTATTTTTTGAGTGATGAGTGGGGTCAAGGCTTCTAAAATTTCCTCCGACAAGGTTTTATCGAGCCAAATTCCAATACTCCAGGTCGCGCTAAACGACCCGTCGGACTCGGCGATATGCCATGCAGTCGATGGCCAATATGCCATCTCTTTGGGGCCAACCTCTAAAAGAGTCGAGTGTTTTTTGTAATCATCGTAAGAGAAAGATTCCTGAAGGTCTAAATTTTTTTCGACGAACTTCGGATCCCAAAGGCGAAACTTTTTAGTTCCTACCACGGGAAAACTAAAAACCCCGCATCCATCGACGTGAACTCCAAACGGAGTTTTTCGGTAATTCCCGAGGTAGAGCCCCATCTCCGCGTATCGGTTCGGAACCCCAACGCTTTCGTAGAGCGGCTTTAAAAAACTTTCCAAAACGGCCCACTTGTCTTTTGCTCCTTGAGAAAGTTCATCGCAGACAAGACAGTAATCCTCGTAAGTCTTCTCCATGCGACGGTGGTAACCCAGAAGAGAAGCATCTTTTTTGACCGGGAGGGCGTGCCATAACTCGCTCTCATCTGCCCTTTGACCGTCGATGTAGAGCTTTAATCCCTCCGCGCTTTTCGTTTGGCGACAATGTTCGCTGTACAGGAGAAGAAATTTGAAAATGTCCGCATCGTCCAACGAAAATATCGGATGAGATGAATTTCTCAAAACAAAAGGCTTTTTCTCCCAATACTCTTTGGCAAAGGGAATCCAAAATTTTGATTCAAAGGTTTTAAGAGCTTTAGCGGCCACGAGTGGCCTTATAGCATTAAGTTTTCTTCAATTCCATGAGTATGCTATTAAGAGAGAATGAACTCTACAAAGACTCTGAAATTTTTAGAAGAAGGCGATTTCGCTCAAAACTTTCCCGAAGTCGTTTCTTTTCTCTTAAAAGATCACGAAGCAATGCGGGATCTGATGGATAAAGTGAATTCCTCCCGACTTGTTCCCTCCGTGATTTTCAAACACTTTAAGAACCTCGAAGCACTTGTGAAATCCCATATGGCGGCCGAAGAGGCAGCTTTGGTGAATCCACTAAAGCATCACCCTAAATTCAAGGACGAGGCCTTAGAAAGCTACGAAGAACACCGGATTCACGAACATATCTTTTTCGGAATTCGAAAACTCAAAGCGAAGGACCGTAAGCTCGCTCAGATGAAGATCTATTGTGAGATGCTCGAGCATCATCTGAAAGAAGAAGAACACGATCTGTTTCCGCAGTACAAAGCGTACTTCGCGCGCTCCTCTAAGAGAAAGGCGGGGAAAAAATTCATCCGTGTCCGACTGAAAACCGCGAAACCGAAGAGCCGAATCGGCGCGTTGGGCCGCTAAATCTCCCTGTGCTATAATTTTGGGCAGTGAAGCGGAAATACCTCATCCTATTTTCTTTATGTGGACTGATCCTGTGTCTGGACCAGCTGACGAAGTTTTTGGCGAGAGCGGCTATCGGCGAAACTCGCGAGTTAGAAATCATCCCCGGCTTTTTGAGAATTCTAAACCTTGAGAACAATGGATTTGCCTTCGGGTTGCTAAAAAAGGCGCCCTCGCATCTCCAGGACATTTTTTTTATCGCAGTTCCGATTTTTGCGCTCATTCTGATTATCCTCATCTTTATTAAGTTAAGGGACGACCAAATGGTCACATCGGTCGCGCTGACTTGCATTTTGGGGGGAGCCGTCGGAAATCTTGTTGACCGTTTGAAATACGGTTTTGTGATGGATTTTGTTGACCTGCATTTTCACGATTCATTCCACTTTCCCCCTCTCAATTTGGCGGATCTTGCAATTATCGTAGGAGTCGTCATGATGTTTTTTGGTACCTTTAACCCGGTGAAAAAAGTACAAACATGAATATCAAACCCAAACTTCCGATTTTCCTCTCAACCGTTATTTCAGTGATTGTTTTGGATCAGTGGACGAAAATTTTGACGCTTCAAAAATTTCGCTTAGGCGAGAGCCTTCCCATTATCCAAGGATTTTTTGACCTTACGTATGTCCGAAACAAGGGGGCGGCGTTTGGTTTTTTAGCAGACTCTCCTCCCATTTTTAGAGACAATTTTTTTCTGCTCGTTCCCATCGTTGCGTTGTTTGTTATCTCAATTGTGATATTAAAGCTTCCGGATACGCAGAAGTGGACTCTTCTGGCTTTTTCATTAGTTTTTTCGGGCGCTATCGGAAATTTGATCGACCGAGCGCGATTGGGATTCGTCGTGGATTTCTTGGATTTCCATTACAAAGAAGTCTACCATTGGCCTGCCTTCAATGTGGCCGATTCAGCCATCGTGGTTGGGGTCGGAATTCTGTTTGTTCTCTCTTTTTTCAAGGAAAACGAGACCCAAACGATCCCCTAAATGCCAATATATCTATTTGTTTTTAATCAAGAATTTGGTAGCTTAAGAAGCTGATTAAAGCTCCTTGTACGACTTGCCGCGACGTGATAACCATAACCCCTTTTAAATGAAGAAGGGCCCCAAAGGAAACAATGATGTCCACAGAACATAACCACGACCACTCTCACAGTATCCAAATTAAGAAACTGGATAAAATCAGCTCCACCAAGGTGAAGCTCTCACTCGAATTTGATGCCGATACCATTCAAAAACATGAGCATTCAACGGCTCATAAGTACTTGAAAGTGGCGAAACTTCCTGGCTTTCGTCCAGGTAAAGCACCGCTCACAATGATCAAGGAAAAATACAAAGCTGAAATTAAGCGCGATGTGATCGAACACCTTCTCGAGGCCGGGTTAACCGAAGCTTGCGAGCAAAAGAAATTGATGCCCATCAGCCGCCCTAAAATCAATGTCACCGAAATGGGTGACGGAAAACCCTTTTCGTTCGAAGCTGAGTTCGAAGTCGAACCTGAAATCGAATTAAAAAACTACAAAGGGATTCCTTTTAAGAAAAAAGTCATCGCGGTAGACGATAAAGAAGTCGATGACACTTTAAACGGACTTAGAGAGAGGATGGCTTCTCTTGAACCTGTGGACGCGAAAAAAGCGGAAAAGGGTAGCTTCGCAGTCGTTGAAGTAGGTTATGAACTCACAAGCGATCCAAAAATTTCCCAAGCTCCCTCTACCTTTACGGTGGAAGTGGGTGCGGATAAATTACTGGCTGAAATTGAAAAAGCGCTTCTCGATATGTCCGTTGGAGATGAAAGAACGGTGAAAGAAACGTTCCCTCCAGACTACTCCGAAAAGGCCCTTCAAGGGAAAGAAGCGAACTTTAAATTAAAGCTTCTTGAATTGAAGAAAAAAGTTTTGCCAGAGCTCGATGATAGTTTCGCGACGCAAGTCAAACCGGGTGCGACTGTAGCAGAGCTGAAGCAAGAAATTTTAAAGAGCCTAAAACAATCGAAAGAAGAAGATACCAAGCGTGAAGAGCGTCAGGTTTTCATCGATTATATGATCGAGAAGAACAAGTTTGATGTTCCAAGCGTTTTAATCGACGAACAGTCTGCTTCTTTACTGAAATGGATGGAACAGGATCTGAAACGACAGGGGATGGATCTTTCGGCAATGAAGCCCGAAGAGATGAAATCGGTCCGCGAAAGAGCCGAAAAAATGGTTCGAAGCAGTCTTTTATTAAAAGAAGTCGCGGTTAAAGAAAAAATTATTTTGGACGAAAACCGTCTTCAAGATCGAATTGACACTGTTGCGAAGGGTTTAAACAAAACAGCCGAGGAAACTGAAAAATACCTTACCGGCAAAGGAATGATGCAGAGAATCAAGGACGAAATTCTTACCGATCAGGTCTTTGATTTTCTCGAATCGCATGCAAAATAATTTTAGCAATCACAACAACGCATCAAGACTTATTGCCGAGTTAGAGGCTATGAGTCTTGTAATAACCTAGAGTATTTAGTTACAATAGAATACTTAGGAGGAAGCTCCATGTCCGGCCTCGTCTCAATAGCAAAAGAATACGCAGAAGCAGTTGAAAGAACCCAACAACAAACCAGGGCCAGTTATCTGGTCCCTATGGTGATAGAGCAAACGCCTCGAGGAGAGCGCAGTTTTGATATCTATTCCCGACTGCTGAAAGAGAGAATTATTTTTCTCGGCACTGAGGTAAACGATCAAATCGCAAATCTCATGATTGCTCAGCTTTTATTTTTGGAATCTGAAGATCCAGAATCGGATATTCATATCTACATCAACAGTCCGGGCGGCAGTGTTTCCGCAGGTCTGGGGATCTACGATATGATGCAATATATTAAGCCTGACGTGAGCACATACTGCACTGGCCTTGCTGCGAGCATGGGAGCACTCCTTCTCACAGCCGGAGCGAAGGGCAAACGTTTTGCACTACCCCATTCTCAGATCATGATCCATCAGCCTCTGGGAGGCGCTCAAGGACAAGCAACAGATATCGCAATTCAAGCGAAGCAGATTCTTCTGTTAAAAGAGAAACTCAATCATATCCTTGTCAAACATTCCGGACAGCCGTATGAAAAAATAGAGAAAGATACGGATCGCGATCGCTACATGTCTGCTGAGGAAGCCAAAGACTACGGGTTAGTCGATCATGTGGTGAAAGAGCGCAACAAGAAATCGGAGACAAAATGAGTCGTAGAGATTCAGACACATTTGGAAATCTGGTTTGCAGTTTCTGCGGAAAAAGCCAGAGAGAAGTTAAAAAACTAATCGCCGGCCCCACCGTTCACATCTGTGACGAATGTATTGAGCTTTGTAACGACATCATTCGTGAAGAAGCGCAAAAAGAAGATATTAAAACGGGGACGACCAAGGTTCCTAAGCCGTCCGAAATCAAGGCAGTCTTAGATGAATTCGTGATCGGACAAGATAAAGCGAAAAAAACGCTCTCCGTTGCGGTTCATAATCATTACAAAAGAATCGGAAATAGCGGCAAAGGATCTGATGGAGTGGAACTTGCGAAGAGCAATATTCTTCTGATTGGACCTACGGGAAGCGGAAAAACCCTTCTCGCGCAAACACTCGCGAGACTTTTAAAAGTGCCTTTTACGATCGTCGATGCAACGACGTTGACCGAAGCCGGTTACGTTGGAGAAGACGTCGAAAACATTATCCTCTATCTCTTACAAGCGGCTGACTACGATATCGAAAAAGCGCAAAAAGGGATCGTCTACGTCGATGAAATCGATAAGATTGCCCGTAAGGGAGAAAACCCTTCGATCACCAGAGACGTTTCGGGTGAAGGCGTTCAGCAAGCGCTCTTAAAAATCTTTGAAGGAACCCGCGCGAATGTACCGCCAAAAGGGGGAAGAAAACATCCGCAACAAGAGTTCCTACAAGTCGATACCAGCAATATCCTCTTTATTGTCGGCGGAGCTTTCGTTGGCTTGGATAAAGTCATCGAAGGTAGAACCCACAAAAAAGGAATGGGAATCGGCGCTGAAGTGAAGTCTGAAACCGATAAGAGTAAAGACAACCCACTTCATCGCGTACAGCCTGAAGATTTGATGAGATTCGGTTTGATTCCTGAATTCATCGGTCGTCTTCCTGTCGTCGCCACCCTAGATGAGCTCGATGAGACAGCGCTTGTGAAAATTTTAACTGAACCGAAGAACGCAATTGTTAAACAGTATCAAAAGCTGTTTGAGTTCGAAAATGTGAAACTCGTTTTTGAAGACTCTGCGTTGAAAATGATTGCGCGTGAAGCGATGAAATCTAAGACTGGAGCGCGAGGTTTGAGATCCATCCTCGAGCATTCGATGTTAGACGTCATGTATGAGCTTCCTTCGATCCCCAATTTAAAAGAGTGTATCGTCAACGAAGCGGTCATCCTCAAGCAGGATAAACCAAAGATGGTTTACGGCACTGAAGAATCTCCCGCGACGAAAAAAGTCGAGAACGGCTGAATTAGCGTTGCCCTCGTCCTTGCGAAGAGCGGAACTGAAACTCCGTCATTGCGAGGGTGCATAGCACCCGCGGCAACCTTTGTGTGCTGAGCTGGGAAGGTTGCAGCGGGTGCTACGCACCCTCGCAATGACGGTTGTCTCGATAACTTCTGTGTTCAGCAAATAAGCTTTTCCTTCCTTTCTCTAAAACACGATTTTTAATTCATTTACGGATCTCCGTACCAAAAATAAGCGCAGTGCAATTTTGAAATTTGTGGTTATAATTTAGTTAAATGGCAACGGGACTAAGTTCCCATAATGCTTCTTTAAAAAAGATCAAATAATTAAATTGAAGAAACAACCCTCAAATAGAGGAGGTGCGCGTATGAATAAGAAATCAGACGAGTCCGAAGTTTATTCTTTGCTTCCACTGAGAGATATCATTGTATTTCCTCACATGGTTGTTCCCCTATTTGTTGGACGTGAGAAATCCATTCGTGCGCTTGAAGAAGCCATGAGCAATCGCAAGCAGATCATTCTTTCCGCGCAGAAAAAAGCGCAGAATAATAATCCCGATGAAAAAGACATTTACACCATCGGTACGCTTGCCAATATTATTCAGCTTCTTCGTTTGCCAGACGGAACTTTGAAGGTTCTTGTTGAGGGCGTTCAGCGCGTTCGCATTACTAAATTTGTCGAAAAAGAGATGGCTTTTAGAGTCGAAGGCGAACCTCTTGACGAGATCGTTTCCTCAATGGTCGAAGCGGAGGCCTTTATCCGCGGCACGAAAACCGTTTTCGAAAGTTACGTGAAGCTGAATAAACGCATTCCGCCCGAATTGATGATGTCTGCGATGTCGATTGATGACCCTTCGAAGTTATCAGATACCATTATTCCTCACTTAAATATCAAAGTGGAAGAGAAGCAAAAGCTTCTTGAAATGACGGATTCCTGTAAACGTCTCGAAAAACTATTCCAACTTATCGAAGGAGAAATTGAAATTCTCCAAGTGGAAAAAAAGATTCGAAGCCGCGTGAAAAAGCAGATGGAGCGCTCGCAGAAGGAATACTATCTGAACGAGCAAATGGCGGCCATTCAAAAAGAATTGGGCGAACGCGACGAGTTCAAAAACGAAATTTACGAACTCGAAAAGACCATCAAAAAGAAACGCATGGGTGAAGAAGCCACTAAAAAGGCTAAATCCGAAGTGAAGAAACTCAAATTGATGTCTCCGATGTCAGCTGAAGCCGCTGTCGTTAGAAACTACCTCGATTGGCTTTTAAATCTTCCGTGGCAAGAGAAGACTGAAGACAAAATTGACGTAGATCAAGCAGAGACGGTTTTAGATGAAGATCATTATGGCTTGGAAAAAGTAAAAGAAAGAATTCTCGAACATTTAGCCGTTCAAAGTTTGGTTGAGAAAAGCCACGGCCCGATTCTTTGTCTCGCGGGTCCCCCTGGAGTCGGTAAAACTTCTTTAGCACGCTCGATTGCGCGATCCATTGGCAGAAACTTCATCAAAATCGCCTTGGGCGGAGTCAGAGATGAAGCAGAAATCCGAGGTCATCGCAGAACTTATATCGGTGCGATGCCCGGAAAGCTGATCCAAGGGATGAAAAAAGCGGGAACGAATAATCCTGTTATCCTTCTCGATGAAATCGACAAAATGAGTAACGATTTCAGAGGCGATCCTTCGAGCGCCTTACTTGAAGTATTAGATCCCGAACAAAATAAGTATTTTTCGGATCACTACCTCGAGGTCGAATATGATCTTTCAAACGTGATGTTTATCACGACCGCCAATGCCGCTCACCAGATCCCTTGGGCTCTGCACGATCGATTGGAAGTGATTAACCTCTCCGGCTATACCGAAGAAGAAAAGATTAAGATCTCCGAAAAGCATTTGATCACAAAACAGCTCGAACGGAATGGGATCAGCGACAAAGTCATCGATATTCCCAAAGAGTCGATTGAGTTCATCATTCGCCACTATACAAAAGAAGCCGGCGTTCGAAGTCTCGAAAGACAAATCGGATCGGTTTGTCGAAAAGTCGCTCGTAAATGGGCGAAAAAAGGTTCTACAAAACAAAAGACCACGATTGAACCTCAACAAGTTCAAGAACTCTTGGGAGCTGAAAAATTCAGATACCAAAGAACCGAAGAAAACTCCGAAGTCGGTCTTTGCAATGGCCTCGCTTACACCGAAACCGGCGGAGACATGCTGACAATCGAAGTTCTCCAGCTTCCAGGTAAAGGAAAACTGACGATTACAGGGAAACTCGGTGACGTGATGCAAGAGTCGGCACAAGCAGCAATGAGTTACGTTCGCTCGCGTGCAACACTTCTTGGGTTAGAAACCGATTTCTACCAAAAGCTTGATATTCACATTCACGTTCCAGAAGGAGCCATTCCAAAAGACGGACCTTCTGCCGGGATTACCATGGCGACGGCTTTAGTCAGCTCGCTCACGAATAAACCGGTCAGCAAAGATGTCGCGATGACGGGAGAAATCACGCTTCGCGGAAACGTGCTTCCTATCGGAGGCTTAAAAGAAAAAATCTTTGCAGCTCACCGAGGCGGCGTGAAAAAGATCATCATCCCTAAAGACAACGTAAAAGACTTAAAAGACGTGCCCAAAAACATTTTAGATGTTTTAGAAATCGTCGATGTCTCTCACGTCGATCAAGTCTTAAGACACGCTTTAGTGACCGACCAAGTTTTCATTGGAACCCCCATCACAAAAGATGCTGTGATTCCGGCAGAGACTCCGGTCCCCGCTCCGAGACCAAGTCCCGCGCATTGATCCGTGGTCATTGCGAGCGTGCGTAGCACGCGCGGCAACCTTTGTGTGCCGAGCTGGGAGGGTTGCCGCGCGTGCTACGCACGCTCGCAATGACATATGCGACCCCTGTATTCTGCAAGAATACGGATACTTCAATAAATTCCATAATTTAGGTATTGATATGCGGTGTCAATTTAGGCTATATTTAGATCAGAAGGCAACATCTTAGACAGACGACGAAGTAATAAGCATCTAGAAAAACAAAAAAAGCAAATCATCTTGAGCCAGCACTTCGGGGTAGAGAAAAAATCGACCTTGGACTTAACTTGGAAGTCCAAGGCGCATGTTTGGAGGTTCGTATGTCGGCAACTTGTAGAGTTTGTGGAAATGATAAGTCTCAGTTTTTATTTCAAAACAAAACCGTCTGCTTAAAATGCGACGAACTTCTTTTCGATATCGAAATTGAAATCGATGAAACAGATACCATCCCTCGCGAAGAAGGTGCGAAAGTTCTTCATCTTTCTTCCAATAAAAAACTATCTTCAAACGAAGAGAAGTAAGTCACGTCACTAGTAAGCGGCGCAGCTGTCGATGCCACTTTGAAGTTTGAAAGTTTGCGCCGTAGAGGACTTCACTTTTTGACCGTCCACAGTGTGAGTGACTGAGAATGTAAAGCGCAAATTTTCGCCACCATCTACTCTTGCAACGCTGACTTGAACCGCATCTACTTTTACGGGTGTCGTTTGGTTAAGCTCAAGCAAGTTCAAAACAACATCCTTCGCGCGGCAAGTTCCAACAAAAGGATCGTGTGAGTCTCGTACGCAGCTTTCTTCCGGAAGAGTTATCGCTAAATTTCCAATAAAAGCGTTTTGAGAAATGATCTTAAGATCTTTCAAAAGCTGTGTGGGATTCAGTTCCAACCCATCTTTAATCGTAACCTTGCCACCATTCATTTCGGAGGTATTGGCAATTTGAAACTTGCCGTAGTACCCACTCGCGGAAGCACATCTCACATTGAGGAAGTCAGCTGCCTGAAGATTGCCCAAAACCAAAAAACCTAAGACCAAAGTAACAAATTTCATATTTCTCTCTCCTGACCCAAAGAATAAGAAAAGATCAGGTTTCGAGCAAATAAGAAAGCCGTATCCTTGTCATAGGTAAAATCTATAAAAGTTGCGACGCCGCCCTACCGAATCACACGCTCTACAAGCAACGAACTACTTTACGAGCTGCTTCAGCGCATCCACTCGATCCAGTTTTTCCCAGGTGAAACCTTTTGAGGAGTTTCTTCCGAAGTGACCGTATGCGGCTGTTTCTTCGTAAATAGGACGACAGAGGTCGAGTGTTTTCATGATTTCTGCAGGCTTCAGTCCGAATACTTCTCGAACTGCCGCGCAGAGTTTTTCGTTAGAAACGGTTCCTGTGTCGTAATCTTCAATCATTAAAGAGACAGGTTCTGCAATTCCGATTGCATACGCGGCTTGCACTAAGCAGCGTTTTGCAAATCCTGCAGCGACAATATTTTTCGCGATGTAACGGCACATGTAAGCCGCTGAACGATCCACCTTTGTGGGATCCTTACCGGAGAATGCGCCGCCGCCGTGAGCTCCGTGGCCCCCGTAGGTATCGACGATAATCTTACGGCCCGTAAGTCCGCAATCTCCCATTGGTCCGCCAATGACAAAACGTCCGGTCGGATTGATAAAATATTTTGTTTTGGAATCAATCAATTGAGAAGGAATGGATTTTTGAACCACTTCTTCCATGATCGCTTCTTTTAATTCTTCGTAACTAATGTCAGGGCTGTGTTGAGTTGAAACCACGACGGCATCAACGCGTTTTGGAGCGCCATTTTCGTAGTGAATTGTGACTTGGGATTTTCCATCCGGTCGTAAAAAGGGAAGAGTGCCTTCTTTGCGTGTTTCGGCCAGACGTTTTGTGAGTCTGTGAGCGAATGCGAGAGTGGCTGGCATGTACTCAGGAGTTTCATCGGATGCAAATCCGAACATCAAACCTTGATCGCCTGCGCCTTGTTCTTTGTGAAGACCTTGGCCTTCAGTCACGCCTTGAGAAATATCGGGAGATTGTTTTCCAATCGCTGTTAAAACGGAGCAGGTTTTGTAATCAAAACCCATATCGTCGCTAGTATAACCAATTTTTTTGACGACGTTTCTGACAATTTCAGGAGCATCAATCACAGCAGTCGTTGTGATTTCGCCACTCACCATGCATAGACCTGTGGTGACCATGGTTTCGCAAGCGACTCTTCCACGGGGATCTTGAGAGAGAACCGCATCCAGTACGGCATCCGAGATTTGATCCGCCATTTTATCTGGGTGACCTTCAGTCACTGATTCAGACGTGAAGAGGCAATTTTTAAGTTTCATTAGGTCTTCCTTGCTAAGAATTAAGCAGCCAAGTTGGCGCGGAAAACCAAAATTGTCAATTTTAGAGAGATGAAGTCCGAGAATTTTTAGGCTTTTAACGCAAGGCGCTAAAGTTTATTTTCGGTTTGAACGGCTTGATGGAATTTCGTCAAACTCTTCGTTTTGAGTTTTAGCAAGTCTGCGACGTCTGACGGCTAAGTAAGCAGCCGAGAGAATCAAGACTCCACCTAAAATCACAGCAGCAGGAAGATTTTGTTCGACGACTTTGTTCGAATCCACTGCAGGTTTTGCAGCTGCTTTTTCGGCAGCAGGTTCGATAGGAGCCGCTTGTGCTTGTTGCGCTTCAGGCGCAGGATTTTGAACTTCTGGCGGAATTGCAGGCGGTGGGATTTGGGCCACTTCTGCATGAGATTCTGTTGGATTTGCCATGGGTTGTTCTTGCACGGGAGCGGTCGATGCGACAGATTCTTCCGCTTCGATGACCGGCGGAGGATTTGCAGCAACAGCGTGGCTTGATAAATCTTTGGGGTAAATCGCAATCTTTTGTCCGACTTCGATTTTATCGGGACGAGACATTCCGTTGATAACGGCAATTTCTTTCCAGCTCTCAGAACTTCCTAACTTCTGAGTCGCAATTTTGGATATCCAGTCGCCGCGGTGAACGGTGTACTCTTCTGCTTCAACACCATTTTCTCGATAAAAAGATCCGATTTGGCTATCCTTCGGATGAGAAGGCGAAGCGTAGAAAACGATGTGTCCAGCAGTCCAACCCAAATTTGGATTCCATTTTTGTAAATCCTTGGAGTGGTTTGCGGAACCGTAAATTAAACTCGAAACTGAACTTGGCGTATCGCCTTTTCTTAAAAAATAAAATCGATTGAGAGAAGTTCCGCTTCTAACCAATGGTTTCGAAGGAATTTTTGGAACTTTCATGAAACCGCTTTTTGCAACGTGATGGGTGCGAGCGGATTTTTTCGGAGCGACGGGTTGTTCGACAACAGGTTCTGGGACTGGTTCGTAAACAGGAGCTTGCGGCTCAAGATTGCTTTCGACTGTTTGAGCCGTTGCGCTTCCGTCAAATTCTGCCAAAGGATCATTTGCGAGGTCGTCTGTTTTTGTTTCAGACGCGACTGCGGTGAGATCAGAACCTGCATTTTCCATTGGAGCTGCGAGATCTGTTTTTGCTTCTTCTAATTTCTTTTCTTCGCCATCGAGATTCATATCGAGGTCGTTCGATGCGGACGTAACCGTTTCATTCATCTCGGTCGTCTGTTCATTGACTGTATTCTCAGCCTCTTTGACGACGCTCTCTTCTTCATTGGTCGCTTCGAGATCATCTTGCACCCGATTTTGATGGGCGCAGGATAGAAAAACCATCATTGCGAAAATGGTGAGGGTCGTTGCTGAAGGTAAAAATATGTCTCTTTTATTCATACACAGGTCTCCAATTGTACTGTCGGCGCCTTTTTTGAATTAATTAAGAAAAATTCTTTGTCATTTTGGAACTTGGGGGTATCCCTTTGCCTGACTCTTCGCATATACTTTCAACTGGAGACCGTGAAGCAATACGTCATATGATGTCAAATCAAAAACTTAAGATTCTTCCTCTGGGCGGTTTGGGCGAAGTGGGAATGAATTGCATGGTCATTGAATGCGGTGAGACAATGGTTCTCATCGATTGTGGTTTGCAGTTCCCGGACAGCACTTATACGGGAGTTGAGCTTCTGCTCCCCGATTTAAAGTACCTTTTAGCGAACCTTGATAAAATCAAAGCGGTGATTGTGACCCATGGACACGATGACCATATAGGAGCAATTCCGTTTTTGTTGCGGCATGTCGCGTTAGATGTCTATACCACTCGATTCCCGAAAAGCTTGATTGAGAATAAGCTTATTGAGCACAGTAATCTCAAGCCCATTCGGTTTCATGAAATTACGCAACGCGAAAAGTTTACGGTAGGCTGTTTTGAGTTTGATCCGATCCCGGTTCAGCACTCTATTATAGAGGCGCTGGCGTTTTCGATTAAGACGCCTTGCGGGACTATTATTCATACCGGCGATTTTAAGCATGATCCCAAAGAACTTTCGCAAGGACAAATTGGCTTTGAGCCATTCGAAGAGATCGGAAACGAAGGGGTTCTCCTCTTAATGTCGGATAGCACGAATGCAGAACGTGCGGGGCATACCCTTTCAGAAATGCAGATCGTCGAGTCGTTTCAATCGATTCTCTCAAATCAAAAGAGTCGGCTGATTATTGCGCTCTTCGCCTCCAATATTAAACGGCTTGAAAAGATCATGGCCATTGCGTACGAGCAGGGGAAGAAAATCGCTTTTGCGGGTCGCAGCATGCATTCTTACACACGGCTCGCATCCGAGCAGGGAAAACTGACTATCCCGCCGGATACCCTCGTTTTACTCGAGGATACTCAAAGGGTTCCCGATGAAAAGATGATTGTCCTTGCGACAGGGAGCCAGGCCGAGCCTCAATCCGCACTTCTAAGAATTTCCGAAGGCATTCACAAAGATTTTCAGATTAAGCCCGGCGATCAAGTCGTGATGTCGAGTCGGTTTATTCCGGGAAATGAACGCAATATTACCAAGATGATCGATCAGCTTTATCGACAGGGTGCGGAAGTGATGTACGAATCGGTTCATCAAATCCATGTCTCGGGTCACGGGTTTCAAGAAGAATTATTGATGATGCTGAAAGCTGTACGCCCGAAATTTTTTATTCCGATCCACGGTGAGTTTCGACATCTTTCAAAACATGCGAATTTGGCGGTGAGTGCAGGAGTTGAAAAACAAAACGTTATTGTTGTCGAAGACGGACAATTTGTCGAAGTCGACGCTAATGAAATTCGCTTGGGCGAAAAGCTTGTGATGCAAAAGACAACGGTTGTCGAAATGCAATATGTGCAAGGAACGCCCGAAGTTTTAAAAGAGCGCAATAATCTTTGTAAAACAGGAATCGTCTACGTCACTTTTCTCTGTGATAAACACACGGAAAAACTGATTGGCGATCCGGTGATCTCAGCTTACGGACAAATGTATCGATCCGAATATACAGAAGATGTGATCTTTCCTCATCTTAAAGAACATTTAAAAGAAGTTTTTCGAACAGCCAGAAACCAGGAAAGCCTTCACGATCTCATCCGCATCGAGACCCGAAAGTTTTTTAAACGACGGGCGAGTCATAAACCCGTCGTCATTCCGATTATTTTAGATGTCTGATTTTATTCGCTCGGCTTTGGCGCCAGGATTTTTTGCGCGCCTAAAAATTTAAAATTGCAACGTGGGCGAACGAGTGGACGGGATCTTTCTATCTTTTTTAGCGTTTCCGGATCCCGACCCCTATAAACGGTGAGATCCAGTGGGCCGCTTGCGCGAACATAGACATCTTCCATTACCTCGATGGGCTGAAAAATATAAGGACTCAGCTTCCATGCGCCATTCTTCGTAAAGACAAATCCATCAACGGCGAAGACCGCAGTATGAACAATTCGTTCGTCGGCATTGCGATAGACTAAAAGATCTCCTGGCCGAAGCCTTTCTCCAGAGTGGGGGACGAGATATCTCTCTCGGATTTCGGAAAGCAAAGTGTAGGGGTCAATTAATTCAAAGTTAAAACGATTTCCTAGACTTGTATTTCTTCCGGCGTCGTGACAGTTAGGGCCGTCGCAGTAAGAAAAAGTGTTGATCGTTTTGCGAATGAAAGGATGCAAAAGGTCTTCGAGTGGAACGTTGAAAGGAGTCGATTTGTTTTTGGATCGTAGATATTTTAAATAACGGATGAGAGGTGCAGGATCGCGTTGTCCGGCAAAAAATCGACCCATAGCTTCGAGATCACTCTCGGGGGTAACGACCACTAGAGCGGCATAGCCGACGGCGGACGCTTCGTTTCGATAGTGTTCAATCGTTTCGTCCTTTTTTTGTTCGCTTAATAGCGTCCAGATGAACGGCACCATCGGAAGAACGAGGTCGCCTTTTATGCTCAGGACGTTTCTTTTAAATTCTGCTTGTTGGATGGGTGAAAGTTTTGGCGACGCGAATTTAAGAAAATCCTCGGGGGTGCGGGCGCTAAAAGCTTTCAGGGGTTTTCCCATGACCTCGTGTTGGTAAGAATAGATTCCTTGCAGAAATCCTGTAGACATCAGTTTTCGAATTGAATTCGGGACAAAAACATACCCGCTTGCGTTTCCTGGGAGAGGAAAGGACACCACGGGAATTTGAGCCCGGTCGTTATCAGAATTTAAACTTTTGTACTTTGATTGGAGTTCCCCTTTTGCAGCTTTCTCCAGGCCCGAGCTCGCGATAAAATAATCGAAGTCTGCGCGCGACTGAAAGAACAAAACCTCTGGCGCGTCAAAAAAATTCGTATGCCACTCTTTTCGCAATTCGGAGTCGAGCGGAGGAACGAACTTTTTGAAAAGAACCGTGGGCGATCGATATTCGTGGTCGCCAGGACTTCCGGGCGGATCAGCGAAAATTACTTTGTTCCACGAGAAAACGAAAATAAAAAACAAAAACACCTGAATTTGATCGGATGAGATTTTCGATTTCATTCCGAACTCCTAAACGAAATCGCTTTTTGAGCTCCCAAAGCTTTAAAATCGCACGGGACCCTCGTAATCGGACGGGAGCGTTCTATCTGTTTTAGAATCTCCGGGTCAATCGCTTTGTAAACATTGACCTGAAATTTTCCGTCAGGAAAATACACCGCTTCCATACTTTTGCGTTCTTGGAAGCCATAAACATTGAGTTTAAATCGTCCATTTTTGGTAAAGACGATTTCATCTGCAGCGACGACGGCAGCGTGGCGAATCTTGTATTTAGAATTACTGTAGATCAAAAGATCACCAGGACGAGTGAGTTCGTCCTTGCCCGCCTGGCGATAGCCCTGAATCACATTTTCAGCAAGTTCCTGGCTTGATAAAAACTCAAAACTGAAACGGTTTCCTAACGTCACGTTCTTCGTAGCGTTGTAGCAGTTAGGGCCATCGCATTGAGAATGAGTGTTGGTCGTTTTACGAATAAAAGGGTGCAGGATTTTTTCAAGCGGCACGGAAAAGGTTTTCGTTCCGTTGAGAGAACGAAGGTATTTTAAATAACGGATGAGAGGTTCTGGATCTCGACCGCCGGCAAAGTACCTTCCCACCGCCTCAATATCATCCTCGGGGCGGATGACAACCGACGGACTGATCACCGTTTCGAATCGATGAAAATAATCGATGGCACTATCTTTAGTCGCGGGGTTCAGTAACGTCCACGTGTAGGGCGTCACCGGAAAGGTGAGCTGATTGTCTAAAAAAAGAATATTCTTCTGAAATTCGATTTTTTGTTCTTTTGAAAGAGCAGGAGAGGAAAATTTGATGAAATCTTCTTTTGAATGAGCAGTCAGGAAGTACGGGAGACGACTCGACATCAAATTTTGATAGCGATACATTCTTTCAAGAAAGTCTGTAGGCATCTTTTTTCGAAGAGCGTCGGGAACGAAAACAACACCCGTCGCGTCTTTAGGAATTTTCCAGAGAGGTAATTTGCCTTCTTGTTGGTAAGAGATTGACGTTTTGTAAAGGGACCTGAGCTGGACCTTTTGATCCCTCTGGAGACCGGATGCTTCTACAAAATGTTCGAAGTCTTCACGGCCAGTAAAAAACCAAGGTTCTTCGATTTCAAAAAAGGACTCATGCCAGTATTTTCTTAACTCCGGATCAATGGGCGGAAGAATATTTTGAGAGGTAATTTGAGGCGGTTTGTACTTCTTATCTTTAGGACTGCCGGTAAGCTCGTCCGCAAAAACGGAGCTCAGGAAAAACGACAAAATGATGAGTAAATGAACTCGAAATAAACTCATCATTTTTCTCCCTTCCAAGGCTGAAAAACTTGCAAGAGATAAACCAGGGATCGGAAAGGCTAAGCTTTTGGAATGATGCCTCTTTAGCAGAGATTGTCTCAGCTCAACTGTCGAAACCTCATACGTGTTGGAAGGGGATAGGCAGAAATTGAGAAGACTCTTGGAATACAGCTAGAGGGAGCAAAAAAAACTACGGCCCCCTTTTGCAAGGAGGCCGTAGCAAACAAACAACGGCTTAAAACGGAGAAGGAAGCGGAAGAACAATCATGTTCTCGAGTGTTGTGAGTCGAGAATCGTGTTCGACGACATCTCTCACATCACGACGAGCTGCAAGAATCGCTTCGCTCAAAGACATCGTGCGAGAAAGATCCGCTGCACGAAGCGCTCGGGCTTTGTTTACGATTCCGCCGGTGGTGACTTTTCCTTTTAGGAAATCTTTTTTATCCACAGTTTCCATGAGGACTTTGCGGATATTGACCGACTCAAGTTTTTCGTTGGCATCTTTCACAAGACCCGCGACGTTCGTTACAAAGGGAGCCGCCATGCTGGTGCCGCTCATGGCAAGAGTAGCGTCACCGGGAATTGCCGCAACGATTGCGACCCCAGGAGCTGCCACTTCTACCATCTTCGAACCGAAGTTCGAGAAGCTTGCAAGGGCTGTATAACCATTCGTTGCCGCGACGGCGATCGTGTTGTCTTGTTTTAAGTTCGCAGGAGACGTCGGGAGCGAATCATTGTTTGTTCCGTCATTTCCAGCGGCGAACACGAAGAGCGTTTCTTTGGAAGAATCCACAAAACCTTTCGACGAAACAAGAATTTGTTCGACGAAATATTTTGCGTATTCGGATTTTTCTTCTTCAGTGGGCTCTTTGCCTAAAAGCTGAGTCAGAAGGGGAGTGATTGCAGGAATGACTGCTTTCACGCTTGTGCCAAAAGATCCGTTAGCCACTTGCGAGTTCGTCGCTGCAACGAATTTTCCGAAGCCCGTCAGCATGTCCCCTTGTTTTTTAGCGAGCATGCCTAAGAACATTTTTACGAGAGGGTTTTCGGCTCTTCTGCCCACCATAAATTGGTTCAGCATTTCTTGAGCGCGGCTACCGGGAGGAGCCGTCGGAATGATTTTGACCGCGACGATTTCAGCATCGCCGGCTTCGTGTGCAGAAACTCCCGAAACGTGAGTTCCATGGACGAAGTTTCCGAATTTGCCAAGTTCCTTTAAGAAGGTTTCGTCTTTTTTCTTGGAGGCATACCAGGATTTTTCTTCCTCAGAAGCTTCTTCTTTTAAAATCTTCGCCTGAACTTCGAAGATTTTTGTGCAATCCGCAGAGAAAGTTCCTAAGTATTTATAATCAATCACTTGATTATTGTTTTCCGCGAAATTCCACCCTTGAGTGACGTTGGCGTATTTTTTTCCATCGGCATCGGTAACGGTGCCGCCGGCATTGTCCCAAATTTTGCCACTGAGCTCGGGATGTTTGTAATCAACGCCACTATCGACCACGGCAATTTTCGCAGCAAACGTCACTGCACTGATCATGAGACTAAGTCCCATTAACTTTAAAGTACTTCTCATGGAAGAACCTCCTAAGTAATAACTGCTTTTTGTTTTTGGTAATGTACGGACGGAATTCGAACTTGATGCCATTGTATCCACGGGAATGCAGATTGCCAAGTCGTCGATAAATCTTAATGCGACGGCAGAAATGCATCACGCGTCATCAAGGACGCAAGAGGCTGGCTGAGAACCGGTCTTAGAGACCAGAGGGGACGTTACAAAGAGTCGATTTTCCGATCTCGAGTTCGGCGAGGAACGTTTCGACGGAACAACTTTGGCCTTGGGGGGCGTAATCGCCGATATAATTTTGAGCGGCATATCTTCGGCGTTCTTTTTCATTAAATAGCTCGGGAGCCGGTAACATAGGCACCTTGCGTTGGTTTCCGACAAAATTTTCTTGCGCGAGTAGATTTCGATAAATCATGACTGAGAAAACAAATTCCCCTCGATTGATAAAATTTAATCCACGCGCTTCGACTTTTTCACGGATAGAAGCGGGCCCAACGACTGCGGTGATGAATCCGTCTTTGCGTTGTTTAAAGTGAAAGTCTCTCATGCAATCGGCAGTTTTTTGCGAAACGCCTCCTGAACAGAGTGACCAATATCGAGTTTCGTTTTTATCGGAGAAGAAGGGTTCTCCTGGGTCGGTCTTTGCAAAAGTAGGAACCCTCATCTGGATCACGTTGACGTCTTTTCGATCTGACGACAAAAAGCCGACGAGATACGTATTGTCTTTATTGGGATAAAAGCCACCTGGTTTAGGGCGATAGAATTCGATTTTGTCGCGATTGGTGCCAGGGGGAAGAGACCCGAAAGCCAAGAAGGGTGGGGTTTTCAAGGCTTTCGCTTTAGGACAAGCCGTTTCTTCTCCGGTGAGAAGATCGATGCTTTTTATCGTCGGTAAAGCGACTCCTCCGTTCTTATCTTTTCCTTTATCGGGCGCGTAGACCCGGTACCAAACTTCGACATACTGACCATTGGGAAGGGGTAAAATATTGGGCAAAGGCATTGAGAGATAAGCAGAGGGGACTATCCAGGTCGAATAATCTCTTTGAACCATTTTGCGATCGGCGTTTTCTAAGAAAGGGTTTTTAGATCCATCTTCAGGAAGAATCTCGCGGTCGGGTAGCGACCCTGCAGTATCCAAAGTCTTTTGATCGTAAACGTTGTAGTTCATGTAGCGGGAGTACGGGAATTTGCCGCTAATCTTAAGTCCTGTCGTTGAATTTTCGGGAACCTCAAAGCGGTATCGCCAGTAGGTCACATTTGTGTCGGGAAACGCTTTTTCGACATAAGGCTCAGAAGAAAAGACTTCCCAGTTTGGAGTGCAGTCTTGTGCGAACGCAAATGAGCTAAAACCCGCTAAAAATCCCAGAAACAAGGCTAAAAAATTTTTCATATTCCCAGAGGATAGCGGAGGAAAGTGAATGCAGTTTGTCATAAATGAGGAAATTCCTTCTTAGTTGTTGCTTCGCGTTGTTATTCTCACTTGCGCCTGTAGTTTACGCCGATTTTTTCCGAATAGAAGGGGAAGGAGACCATTCAGTGTCACAGCCTGCACAAAAATTAACAGCGACTCCGTTTTTTGAAATCCGAGTAAAAAGTGTCGCGGTCCAAGCGCCTCTCCCTTACGATATTTACTTAACGGTCGGCGGAAACCCCGTTCTTTTCCGTAAACGCAACGAGCTCCTCTCCAAGGAGCGGATTAAACAACTCCTGCATCACGGGGGTGAAAGATTTTTGGTTCCTGAGGATCAACGTGATCTTTACTTAAAATCGTTGAAAGATGTGATCAGTAACCCGAGTACGGGGACAGAACTTAAAAGTCAGTTCATTAAAGAGTCTGCGTTTCTACATGTGCACGATCTTTTCACAAAAGAAAATGTCGCGGCAACCCTGATGGAAGCAAAAGACCTGGTCTCCGAGATGGTGAATTTTGTGTCGGAAGACGTGAATGCTGTCGCATCTCTTATGAGACTTTCGACTCACGATTATTACACTTATAATCATTGCGTGGATGTGGCTGTCTATTCCATTGCCCTTGCGAAAAAATTTTTTGGCGAAGATAAGAACATGTTGATGCTTGCGGGGCTCGGCGGCTTACTACACGATATCGGCAAACGTAAGATTGATGTCAAAATCATCAATAAAAGTTCTGCGCTCACAAAAGACGAGTGGGAAGAAGTCAAAAGACACCCGATTTATGGAAAAGAGCTGGTCGGAGATATCGAAAACATTCCGCTGGAAACGCGAAACGTTGTGCACGAACACCACGAAAATTTTGACGGCACCGGATATCCTCAAAAATTAAAAGGCGATCAGATCGCTCCTCTCTCGAGAATTGTCGCGATCGCGGATGTCTTTGATGCTTTAACGACCGATCGCTCGTACCATAAAGCGATTCCTCCGGTAGAAGCTTTGAATACAATGTACGGGATGCAACCCGGAAAATTTGATCCACAAATTTTTCAATCGTTTAATAAAAACTTCGCAAATAAAAAGCCCGATGTCCTTTTGGCAGAAGGTTTTGATCCGTGTACTCCTAACCCACTTAAGCACTTGGTTAAGAAGTAAAAATCCCCTCTCAAATTCAACTGTTTTTAATCCCCGTAAACACCTAGAACCACAGAAAAAAATCATTTCTTTAAAGCGTGGTTTACACTGCTAACGCATTATGTCAGCTTGCAGGCTTAGGCTGGGTGATTAAAAAATGAAAAAAGTTTTTATTGTAGTGAATGGCTGTAAGGCCAAAGCCGAAATTCAACTCCATCAATTGATGGCAGAAAAATTCTTAAAAAATTTCCAAACTCAATTTGCTTGTCCCGAATCTACCGAAGAACTGCGCGAGTGTCTTTGGAAGCTCCAGCCCGCGGATTATGAATGCGTGATTTTAATCGGGGGCGACGGCACTTTGAACCAAGCATTGCCGGCGGTGATGGGAAGAAATCTTCCTCTCTTGTTAATTGCGGGTGGCACCGCAAATGATCTCGTTGAAGAACTCGGGATGAGAGTGAACTGGGAAAAAGTTCCGGAACTCATCCAAGAAAAACAATATGAGGAGATGGACCTCATTATTGTGAATGGATGTCCTTTTGCGACAGTTGGCGGAATTGGTTTTGGCGCGTTGCTCACGCTGCAGTTTAATCAGCTCCGCAATCGATTCAAACCGATCAACTGGCTTGCGAAAAAAATGAAGTCACAGATTTATTCTTTTCTCTCTCTCGAACAAATCTTTTTCCAGAATGGCTATAAGCACAAGGTGCGCATTACTTCTGAGAGTTATCATGGCGTGCACGACACCGCGGCTATTTTCATTTGCAATCAACAAAAGCTCGGAGGGGATCTCTGGGTCTCTCCCAATGCCAGAAACAGCGACGGCTATATGGAATCGCTGATTATCGCAAAAACGCGTGCCGTAGATGTTCTCAAAGTTTTTTCGGATATCAAAAGAGGGAGACCTCCCGAGGGTGCCATTACCTTTACCTCAAAAAAGGTCGTTGTAGAGTCCATTGATGGTGAGAAACTCTGTGTTTTTGGCGATGGTGAAACTTTGACCAAAGCGAGTCGTCTCGAGTTTTCCATTCTTCCGTCTTCTCTAAAAGTGTATCGAACCAATCGACTTCGTAAAACGATGACAGAGACGTATCCAGAATTATTGAGTGAATCCGTATGAAAGTTTTATTAACCGGCGCGACAGGATTTTTGGGGAAACAGGTTTTAAGTGAACTGTTAAAAGAAGAAAGAGTTTCAGAGATTATCCTTCTCTCAAGAAGTGAACGGAAGTTTCTCGATAGTCGAATCAAATCCGTCAAATGTGATCTCTCGGACCCGACCTCTCTTTACGGCGTGAAAAATAAAGTCGATGCGATCATTCATCTGGCCGGCCTTTATCAATTCGAAGCGAATTACCGAGAGTGTTACCTCCATAATATTTTAGCAACGTCTTCGATTGTCCAGTGGGCGCAAAGAACGCAGAATCAGCCGCTGTTTCTGCATGCTTCTAGTTACGCTGTCGAAAATGACTCGTGGGGAGCGGTTTCAAATGAATTGCCTTTAACCGCACTGCCGTCAAAGAAAAAAGCCTACGCGCATACCAAAGCGATGGCGGAGAAGCTCGTGTTAGAGTCTTCTGTCAGAGGCGTTGCACTGCGCTTGGGAATTCTCGTGGGTGACAGCCAATCAGGTGAAATCGCAAAACTAGATGGGCCTTACTACCTTTTAAATTTTTTACAAAATTTAAAGTCCAATAGAGTTTTGGGAAGGCTCCCTGTGCTTCCGATTCCAGGAGCACGAAAAGCGTTGCTCCCATTGGTGCCCGTCGATGTGGCGGCCCTTGCCTTTGTAAAGGCACTCTTTATGAATGATCTCAAACCGATTTATGGTGTTTACAATCCCAACAGTCTGAGAGCCTCGATTTTAGCAAATTTGATGGTGCGGCGATATTTTCCGCGAACCAAAGTTTTGATGACCCGAGCCCCCTCTATGACACTGAAACTACAAACTCGGTACACGCATATACCGTCTCAACTTTTTGATTTTTGTTTTACTCCGACGGAATTAAAAAACCCGGAATTTACCAGAGACTTTTCAGAAAACCTCGTGCCTTCCTTTCAAAAATACCAAGATGTATTTTTTAGAGGGTATAGCGATTTTTTACAGAGGGAAAACGCATGATTCGCAAAGAGAGAAAAATTTTAATTTTAGATTTTTTGAATGTCGCTACCCCTCAAGAGTTTATCTTCGAGATGGAAGGCATTGATTTTAACGTCCAAACGCACTCGATCGGATGGGATTTTAAAACGGCCGAAGCCTTGATCCAACGCTATGACGGCTATGTGGATGCGATTGCTCTCAGCGGAACACGTAAATCGATTGGAATTGGCCAGACCCAAGTATTTCACGACCAAACGCTCGCCCTTTTTCGATTGGCAAAAAGAAGCCAGGTTTACATTGGCGACGAAATTCGAAACCTATTTGCAGAATGGACACTTAAAAAGGTGTTTAAAGATCACCCGCATCTGGTTCGTGGAAAAAAAGTTCTCTTCCACTCAGTGCTAGCGAGTTCCTTTTACGAAGTCTTCAAAGCAAATGGTGCGCGTATTTTTAGTGCTGATGCGCTTGTCTTTTCGTCTCTCCCCGTTTTACTCGAAGGGGAAGCAAACGTAGAGCGCCTCACCAAAGGGCTAAAAGTTTTAAATTGGGTGAAAAGTTACTTTAATCCCAATAACAAAAAGCAGCCTTTGCTCAAGAAACTGGGCGAGTGGGTCAAGCAGTCCGACGTTTTTGTCACTTACTCGAGTCTCTTCGAACACATTCCTGATTTAAGTGTCGTTAAAGGGAAGATTGTTTTTGTTGATTTTCTCTCTCGTTCGCAGCGAGAACAATTGGAAGCCAATGGAGTGGCTCAGGTTATCGAATTTGTTCCGCACCACCCGCTTCTTGAAGCCATGCGAGCAAAACCCTTTTCGTTGCTTTCAGCGACGATTGATCAGATTCGTCTCGCAGAAGATAGCCCACTCGCATTCAATGATTTCGCTTTGGAATGGATTTCGAAATTAAAAATTCGACCTAACCGGTTAAAAGGGGAAAGAGTCGAAGGGGCAAGACGTTGTGCCTTCATCGTTCATCCTCTCAGCCAAAGGGATATTTTTAGAGTTCCTGCGTTTCGGCCCTTTAAAAAAACGTCTAAACCGGTGAAGGATTTGGTTGAGAAGTCTTTAATTCGTCTCCCTGTGTTTAAATACGGACTTTTGACTGGTGCACAGAGTGCTTTTAATGGTCAAGAAGTGGTCTGCGATATTTACGGGATCATGGGAACACCGAAACAACTTCTCTCAAACTCAGAAGAAATGATTTACAAAAAACTCGTCAACGCAAGTGTCATGGCACAAAAAGATGGCGCTTTGCTTTTCGGTCTCGGAGCTTACACCAAAATTGTGGGGGATGCGGGAGTGACGGTTTCCAGGCGCTCTCCACTTCCTGTCACGACAGGGAATTCTTATTCAGTTGCGACAACACTTTGGGCTGCGAGAGATATGGTTGCTCAAATGGGATTTGTAAAACCCCATGAAAATGGCAAACGAGTTCACGGAAGAGCGATGATTATTGGCGCGACCGGTAGTATCGGGCGCGTGGCTTCGCTTCTGGTGTCATTGGTTTTCGACGATATTGTGCTTGTTGGGCAGCGTTCGGACAAGCTTTTGGAGTTAAGAGAAGAAGTCTTAGCGAAGTCTCCTCACACCAAAGTAAAGTTGTCGACTCATGCCAATGCGGATCTTCCGACGGCCGATCTCATTGTGACGGCGACCTCAAATCTCTCTGGCAGCATTTTAAATATTAACGAAGTGAAACCGGGGGCAGTGATTTGCGATTGCTCGCGGCCACTCGATATTAGTGCGGAAGACGCGGCGAAGCGCCCCGATGTTTTGGTGATCGAAAGCGGAGAAGTGCATCTTCCAGGAACTCCCGACTACAACGTCGATATCGGACTGCCCAAACCTTCGGTCTATGCGTGCCTAGCAGAAACGATTCTTCTCACGATGGAAGGCCGATATGAGCCCTTTTCTCTCTCTCGCGAACTCTCAATGGATCGAGTGAAAGAAATTTATAAAATTGGTTTAAAACACGGTGCAAAACTCTCGGCGATTCGCGGGCCCGAAGGATTTATTACGCCTGAAAGAATCGCTCAGGCGAGAAACTTAGGACGCGAAGGTCTCAGAGACTGGGCTCACTAAACAGCTCGATTGACTTACTCATTCCGGGGTATGAAAACAGGAGAAGCTATGAACGCGCATCCGAAATATCCGACTCTTCTTTCTCCTTTGGATTTGGGGTTCACCCAGTTAAAAAATCGAGTGCTCATGGGTTCTATCCACACGGGTCTTGAAGAAGAGTGGAGAGGTTATGACAAGCTTGTCGAATATTACGCCGAAAGGGCCCGCGGTGGCGTGGGGCTGATTGTCACAGGAGGAATTGCTCCTAATTTTGCGGGACGAACTTCTCCCATTAGTGCGCAGTTTAGTTTTCCTTGGCAGATCGCGAAACACCAGCGTGTGACGGACGCGGTCCATAAAGAAAATGGAAAAATTGCGCTTCAGATCCTCCATGCAGGACGTTATGCTTACCATCCTTTAGCGGTTGGACCGTCGGCGATTCGATCTCCGATCAGTCCGTTTAAACCCTGGGCTTTATCGAAGAGAGGCGTCGAAAAAACGATACGAGATTTCGTTCGCTGTGCGGAACTTTCGCAGCGTGCGGGATATGATGGCGTCGAAGTGATGGGATCCGAAGGCTATCTTCTCACTCAGTTTATCAACCAAACCACGAATCGTCGTACTGATAAATGGGGGGGCGAGTATAAAAACCGCATTCAATTTCCGATTGAGATTGTTCGACGCATTCGCCAAAAAGTTGGACCCAATTTTATTATTATTTACCGACTTTCGATGCTGGATCTGGTGGAGCAGGGAAGTAATTGGGAAGAAATCGTTTATTTAGGAAAACGCATTGAAGAAGCGGGAGCGACGTTAATCAATACCGGCATCGGTTGGCATGAATCTCGAATACCGACGATTGCGACGATGGTGCCCCGCGGGGCTTTTACTTTTGTCACTCAGCAAATGACTCGCGAGTTGAAAGTTCCGTTGATTACTACGAATCGTATTAACTCTCCAGAAGTTGCAGAAGCAATTCTCGCCCGAGGAGATGCGTCGATGGTCTCGATGGCGCGGCCGTTTCTGGCAGATCCCGACTTTGTAAAAAAAGCGATGGAAGATCGTGCCGACGAAATCAACACGTGTATTGCGTGTAATCAAGCGTGTTTGGATCATATTTTTAAGGGCAAAACGGCTTCTTGTCTGGTCAATCCTTTTGCCTGTCGCGAAACAAAGTTGATTTTAAAACCTGCGACTCAGAAGAAAAAAGTTGCCGTTGTGGGGGCAGGGCCCGCAGGGCTTGCGTTTTCGGTGAGTGCCGCAAAACGAGGACATTCGGTTACACTTTTCGATCAATCGTCTGAGATCGGTGGCCAGTTTAATTTGGCGAAAAAAATCCCGGGCAAAGAAGAGTTCTACGAAACACTCCGCTATTACAAAAAACAACTCGAACTCCAAAACGTCACAATGAAACTGGGAGCAAAAGTGACTGCAGAAGATTTAAAGCAGCTCGGTTTTGATGTGGTGATTGTTTCCACAGGCGTGCTTCCACGCAAACTCACCATTCCTGGAGTCGATCACCCAAAAGTATCGTCCTATTACGATGTGCTAACCGGAGTTCGAAAGGTGGGTCGCTCGGTGGCTCTGATTGGCGCCGGCGGAATTGGTTTTGATGTCGCGGAGTATCTGACGGAAGAAGACCATTCTTTAAGCTTGGAGCCGAAGGCCTTTGCAAAACACTGGGGAATCGATCCCACACTTCAAGCTCGCGGGGGAGTGGATGGAGTGAAGCGCGAAATTCAAGCATCGCCTCGCAAAGTTTATCTGTTGCAACGAACCGAAGGGAAACTGGGGCAGAAGCTTGCTAAAACGACGGGCTGGATCCATCGAACTTCACTCAAAGATAAAAATGTCGTGATGATCGATTCGGTGACGTACGAAAAAATTGACGATGCAGGACTTCACATCGATCGCAAAGGAAAAAAACAAGTGATCGACGTCGAAAGTATCGTCGTCTGCGCAGGACAGCAGTCCCAACGCGAACTTGTTCCTGGACTTGAAGCGGCGCAAATCCCTTTTCATCTCATTGGCGGTGCCGACATCGCTCAAGAACTCGATGCAAAACGCGCCATTCTCCAAGGCACCGAACTCGCTTCAACGATTTAGTTTCTAGCAGTACTTGAGAAGAATTTTGGATACGCCGTCATTGCGAGGGTGCGTAGCACCCGCGCAATCACAGTTTTTGATCTTGTGCCGGTGAAACCTTGACGGGCTTCGACCGATTTACTTCGCGCGCTTGCGGCTTTCGACGCGGTCGATTCGGGCGCGGTGTCTGCGATCTCGGACAATGGGTGCGGAAAAACAATCTGTCAGAGAAGGAAATGCTTTTAGAAGTTCGCCTTTTCGTTTCTCGAGATTTTTTCCATAAACAATCAACTTGTCTTTGTCTCGATGAAGAAAGGCGTTGCTCGATTGAAGGTGAGAATAAATATTTTGTTCTAACGTAAAATCAGCGCGCGATTGCTGAGCCCTTCCCGAATACCACCATCCGCTAGAGTCTTCTTCAATCCGATCTCCCATCGCGTGCCACACTCGACCTTTTTCATCGGTGTGTTTGTGGATTCGATTCTCATCTTCGTTTGCAAAGTATTTTGGGCAAACATGAGGGCCTGTGATCCAAAGGCCTTTGTCCTCGACTCTTGCTTCGACTTCGGAAATCGGTTTTCCCAGATAGAGAGTTTGAAACAGGCCTTTTTCGCGGCTTTTTCGAACGGCTTCTTCGGCATCTGCAAGTGCTACGGGCTCAGCTTCGCTGCTTCCATAGAGGTGCATCCAGTGTGTTTTTGGCCAGTGAGCAAATCCCTTTTCGAAAATCGCACAATCGGTGAGAGCTCCACCGATATGAATCGATTTGAGATCTCTTGCGACCCCAAGTTCCATTAAACGCATGAGGAACGCCGGGCCCGAAGTCATTGTCTCCGGTTTTTCTTTCGCGGAAAAATGATCGAGCTGTTTTAAATGCTTTTTCTTCCATCCAGAGGGAATAATGAGACTGCCTCTACCTGCTGCAAGATTGGCGAGCGCAAAGTTTGCAAAAATGCACAAGTCAGGTCCCGAATGATCGTTAATTGAAAGAGACTTTGAAAAAACGCGGTACTGTTCGAGAAGATAACTTTGGTGTCGAACAACGCCTTTCGGTTTTCCCGTTGTGCCAGTTGTAAAAGTGATAATCCCTGGAACTTCGCCGGGAACCGATTCGATTTTAAGCTCTCCCGTTTTGGTAGCTTTTGCGAGCGAGTTGACACTGATCCAATTTGGAATTTTGCGGATTGCAGGAACTCTTAAACCCCAAAGTTTACCAACGACTCCCGCAAGAAAGAAACGAGGTTTTGCAGTTTGAATCACATGTTCAATTTTTTTCAAAGGCATCCAAGGCTCAACGAAGAGAATCGTCGCTCCCGTCGATAAAAGGGCTAAAATCGTCGCATAAAGTCGAGGTGATAAACCTTCAAAAACTAAAACCGGATCTTCTGGACGTAACCCCTGCTTCAAAAGTTCAATCTGAATGCGAGCGGCGAGCGAGTATAATTCTCCGAAACTCATTTTCTCTTGGCCAGGACACCATAGAGCGAGATTGTCTTTGACCTCTTTTTGTCGTTCCGCAAAAATTTCTATACAATTCATAAAGTTATAAATTTTCAAAAAGAGTTACCATAGATTGATAGGAACGGCTTGCTAATTTAGGCGAAATTTTCTAATAGTGAGGCGGGCGGGGCATCTACAAGGTTTGAGAGGGATGCGGTCGTGAGCAATCAATATTTTGAAAATAAACTGAACTACACTTTAGCTAATGAAGATACGGCTTTAGAAGTCGCCTTGCTCCCGCTAAATGCTTCCCATGTTTTTACCGTTGCGGGAAGTGGCGGGCGAGCCATGCCTCTCCTCTCTCGCGCGCCAAAGAAACTCACTTGCGTCGATGTTTCTCCTTTTCAGCTCTATCTGACCGAAATGCGAATTGAAGGCGTTAAAGCGCTTTCTCTCGATGAATTTAAAAAACTTTTCGGTTATCCCGGAGTAGAAGCGACGGCCGAAGAGAGAAAAAAGATTTTTAATTCTCTGACACTCTCGAATCCTGCGCGCGAATATCTCTCGGGAATGTTTGAATCGATTTACTGGAAGCCTTTATTGTATCTCGGTAAGTGGGAAAATCTTTTTGTAAATCTCTCCAAAGTAAATTCCAAAATCACAGGCCGTGCGGGGAGAAAAATTTTTGAATGCCGAGATTTAAAAGAGCAAAAGGAGTACTTTAAAAAACGTTTTCCGCGTTTGCGTTGGAAACTAGTGCTCGCGCTCTTAGGAAATGCCTCGGTTTTTAATGCGCTCCTCTATAAAGGCGATTTTACCAAGAAGAATATCTCCGAGAGTTACGTCGGGTTTTACAATCGAGTCTTTGCCCATCTTTTTGAAAATACGTTAGCGCGCGAAAATTTCTTTTTGCAGCTTCTTTTTATGGGAGAAATTGCCTATCCCGAAGGCTGTACTGTGGAATGTCATCCCGATGTTTTTGCTGCAGCAAAAGAAGGCGCAAAAAACTGTGAGGTTTCATATCAGCAGGGAGATGTGATTGAACTCGCTCAAACGGCGAATTCCCCGATTGATTTTTATTCACTCTCCGATGTTCCGTCTTATTTTACGGGAAATAAAGAAAAGAAGTACCTTGCGGATCTCTTACCGCATCTTTCAAAAAATGCATTGGTCGTCTTACGACATTACCTCCACATCCCTGAGAACAGTGACAAAACAGGTTACGTCGACATCACTCAAAACTACCGCGAATTAATTTCGAAAGAAAAAGTCGGTGTTTACGAAGTGGAACTTCTGAAAAAGATCTAAAATTTGTATTTTAGCCAGCTAAACACCCGGTGATAATTCTCAAACGTTCCAAAGTATCCAGGCTGAGCCGTTCTTCGAAAATTGGGAATCCAAGAGTATTCAAAATCAAGAGATAGATTTGCTGAAGTATTCCATCGGATTTTGGGTTGGATCCAGGTGTCGCTATTGTTGATTCCTTGAAAAACAAAAAGCTCTGGCGTTAATTTTTGCCGAAGCAAGGGTTTGGAGACCCTCAAACCCAACCAATGCCGGTTCGAAGCATCGTCGTAGTCCCCATGATATTGCGCCCCTAAGATCAAATTTTCCTCGAGCGTGAGGTCCGATCCCAGAATGGCTTGGAAAAAATTCCCGATTCGGTGTCTTTGGGTGAAGTCGGGTTGTAACGGTGTTTGTAAATGGTAAACGAAATCTCCTCGAAGAACGACTTTATCCCACGCTTGAGTAAAGCTCAGCCCTGTCGATTTTGTTTGCTGGACAATGGGCATGAGTCCAATCGTCGTTCCCACAAGCTGAGGTGCAAACACTGGGTTTCGATTCCAATGGTAGAGCGCGAAAAAATTCACGTCCAGGCCCGTTGAAAAGAGACGTCCTAACTTTGCGCCCCACTCGGCTTGCTCAAAGACATTGTCTCGTCGAAGCGCCGGAGGCTCAACAATTTTAAGGTGATTGATTTCGTCTGGGAATTGATTGTTCTTCGGAAACGGAGTGACGATGGCTTGGAGTGTCCAATTATCGAGATTGATTTGCGCGAGTAAAGACGCCGTTGGAATTCGAATCCAACTCAAATCGTTTAGGAACGGATCTCTTAAGTCCTTAGAATTGACGAGATCGGAAATATAAACCCCGAAAGTTTCTCCCCACGCTATTTCTTGAAAACCTGCAGTAACGGTCAGCCAGTTGTTTCCGTAATTGAGGTTAAAAGCACGAATCGAAATTTCATCGGGCCCTTGGGTGTCCAGTGCTCCCCTGAGAGAAATGCGCGTGTTGATGAGATCTGTCGCCGACTCGGTGGGGAAGTCCGTCTTGAGCGAGAGAACGGTGTAACCTAAGTTCTTCGAAAGTTTGTTTTCTTTTGCTCCGTAGACGAGCTGATGTCCCAGTTCAAAGTCGGGTGTCCATTGGATTTTAGAAAACTCGTAAGCATTTGCAGAGCGATAAAACGCACTTAGCAAAATAAAAAGGGTGAAGGCGAGTCTATTCACTGCGGGATAGATTTCCTTGAGTGAAAAGGGATTGTGGAAAATCGCGTGATTCCATTTCGAGGATGGTCAAAATCGAAGATGCAGATTTTTTAATCGCATCTTGAATCACGATTTTGGTAGGTCGTTGCTTGCCAGCCATCAGTTTGTAATCGAGATAACTCGCTTCTTTTAAAGTCTGTCCGGTAACGCTTAGATAATTTGCTTTGAGAGGACGAAAAGAATCTTTTTCAACCCAAACATCTAACTGATCATAAGTCAGACCTTTCTTCTTTCCTTTTAAATGCAAAACCCACTCTTTGGGTGTTTCTTGGGTGAGGGTGGCTTCGTAATCTTCGGCCCACCTCATTCGGCTGATATCTCCATTCGCAGCTTGGCCGGTGAGTTTTTGGCTCAAGCTCACTCGCACCGCTCTTTTTAAAGTGGGCAAGTATGACCACATGTCTTCTTCGAGCATCAGCATATTGCGTCCCTTGTCTCGGGCCGGACTTAACGTCCGAATCAACGTTCGGGTATTTCCCTGGATCGAAACATCAAAAATAGACTGGTCATCGGTGTCCGTGCTCGTAACGGCGACTTTGAGGTGAAAATTCTGCGAAGGATTTCGAATCGCATCGGCATTCGAGATGATTTCGGGAGGGGTGATGGCAAAGCTTGAAGCCCCTATGAAAAGAGCCAATGCGAAAAAATAACTGAGGTTTTTCATCTTCGTTTCCCCTTGGATAAGGCGTTAGCAAAAACCTTACTTCAAGTCTTTAAAAAAGTCCCTCCCCACTTGACTGAAGTGTTCGGGTGGAGGAAGTTTTAGGACACATCTCGAAGTGCACAAGGCTGTAGTGGGGGCCAGTAGTTTTGTAGGACTGAAGTAGTTTAAAGGACAAAAAATGAAGGCTTGGTGGATCTACACAAAAGAGCGATTCCCTCTCGTCGTGTATACGATTTTGGTGGGCGGATTTAGCGCCTCGGGAACTCTTTTGGCCGGCGGCATTCTCCTTTCCAGAGAGTTTCTCTTCTCTTTTCTGGGACTTATGGTTTTTTTCGCGATGTTAAGAATGATGGATGAGGTGAAGGATTACCACAAAGACTGTATCGCAAATCCGACCCGCCCGCTTCCTCGAGGGCTTCTCCCTGTTGAACAAGTGAAGAAAGTCATCCTTTTGGTCGTTTTGGGAATGGGTCTTTTTGCTGGCTGTCTTTTCTTCGCGCATTCACCTGTGAGCGGGCTTATCTTTTTGGGGCTCACCGTGCATCTTTGGCTGATGTATGTGGAGTTTTATTTAGGCCCGTGGCTTGAGGCGCGCCAGATTTTGTATGCGACAACCCACCAGTTAGTTCTCGTCTGGGTCAGTCTGTTTCCCGTCGTTATGACGGATTCGCAAGCGCTCGCTAAATCTTATTCCTGGTACTACGCCTTTACCGTGCTGGGTTCTTTTTTCACATACGAAGTGTCTCGTAAGCTCGACCCGAATGCTCATGTTCTTCTAAAAACCTACCGGCAGATGTATGGAATCAAAGGCTGTTTAGGGATCATTTTAGTGACTACTACGATAGCCCTCATAAGCGGTTATTATTTAGGGGTTTATCCTCTGACCGCAGTATTTGCGATTGCCGTTCCCCTCTCCTATCTTTTGCTTCGATTTCGTCTTCACAAAGTGGTAGAGGCTGTGGCGAGTCTCAGCTTAGTGATTCATATTTGGTCGGTTTTTTTATTAAAACTGTTTGGAAAACTATAGAGGGAAAACTTTATGAATCTGATCCTATCTCCGAATGATCCCATTGAGTTCTTTCAAAACCGCGGGGGCGGTAAAGCAACAAATCTCGCTAAAATTTCCCAGAAAAATTTTCCGGTGCCGCCCTGGATTTGTGTCGGTGCAGAAGTTTTCGACCGATTTATTCAAGAAAACAATTTGGAGTCCGCGCTCGTCGTCGATGGCGAGCCACTCGCCGAAAGCGAGCGAATCCATTCGAAGATTACTTCAGCTCCGTTTTCAGCTTCGTTAGGCGAAATTTTAAAAAGTGAACTCGAAAAAGCGGGACTTCTGACCCCGTTCGTTGCCGTTCGTTCAAGCGGAATCGATGAGGATTCAAGCGAGCACTCTTTTGCGGGACAATTCTCTTCGTTTTTATTTCAGAAAGGATTTGATCAGATCTGTGAATCGATTAAAGCCTGCTGGGCTTCGGGTTTTTCAGAACGAGCTTTGAGCTATCGTTTGGAAAGAGGAATCACTCTTCACAATATCCGAGTGGGGGTTGTGATTCAGAAGATGGTGAATGCGACCAGTGCGGGCGTCGCCTTCTCGAGGCATCCCATTAAAGTTTTAGACAGAGATCATGTTTTAATTAGCTCGGTGTGGGGACTGGGAGAAGGGCTTGTCAGTGGTGAACTCGATTCGGATGATTTCGAAGCTCACCGCGAGACACAAAACATTATTTCGAAAATCGCGGATAAAAAAGAGAAGATGTCTCAGCTTTCTTCAGGTGGAATTGAAAAAGTCGGACTTGAAGCGACCCTTCAGGGAAAATCCTCTCTTTCCGACTCTCAAGTTTTAAAAATCGCAGGTCTTGCGTGTCGATTGGAAGAAAGCCTAGGATCGCCTCAAGATATCGAATGGTGTCTTGAAGGAAATGAAATCTTTTTGGTTCAGACGAGACCGATTACGAGTCTTCCTCCCGATGCTTTTTACGATCCGACGATTGTCGGTAAACAACCGATTCTTTGGGATAACTCGAATATCATTGAAAGCTATAGTGGAGTGACGTCTCCGCTGACTTTTAGTTTCGCAAGCCGGGCGTATAACCAAGTTTATATTCAGTTTTGCGAGCTGATGGGCGTGCCTCAAGAGCTCGTCGATAAACAAGCTAAGGTCTTTCGCAATATGCTCGCCCTAATTCGCGGACGAATTTATTACAATCTCGTGAATTGGTATCAGCTCGTTCTGATGCTCCCGGGGTCCTCGAGCAACAAGGGCTTCATGGAAACCATGATGGGAGTGAAAGATCAGGTCCGGCCTGAGTTGAAAGAAATTTTTGATTTCGTAAAAGAGCCACCGAAGTATTCCTTATTCTCAAAAATTGTTCTTTCCGTTAGGACTTTGAATCGGTTTTTAAAAATTGATTCGATTATTGCGGAGTTTCAGAATCGATTTAATAAATGTTACGACGTTGCTCGAAAGAAAAATTTCAACGCAATGTCGTTGCAAGAGCTCTCGGATTATTTCTTTTATCTAGACGAAGAACTTCTCAAGCAATGGAAGGCACCGATCATCAACGATTATCTTTGCATGGTCTTTTTCGGATTGCTAAAGAAGCTCACTAGCGAATGGGTTGTGAAGGACTCATCGAAAGCAGATTCTCTTCAAAATGACTTGCTCTGCGGGCAAGGAGATTTAGATTCCACCGAGCCGACAAAATGTTTAATGAGAATTGCTGCTCGACTCGATCAAGATGTGATTCTAAAGAAAAAAGCTTTAGAAAGTACACCAGAAGAGCTTTGGAGCTTTATTAAAGGCGAAGGCAAGGAAACCTTCCTCGCGAAGGACCTCGCAGACTTCCTCGACCGTTACGGATTCCGTTGTATTAACGAATTAAAACTCGAAGAACCGGATTTGCACGATGATCCGACTTTTGTGATTTCATCGGTGGTGAGTTACGTAAAAACGCAGTCTTACCGAATCGAGCACATGGAAGCCCGCGAAAGAGAAATTCGCATTGCCGCCGAGAAAGTGGCGGACGAAGCGCTTTCGGGCGTTAAAAAAATTGTCTACCGTTGGATTTTAAAGCAGGCCCGTCGAGCCGTTCGCAATCGCGAAAATTTAAGATTCGCGCGGACGAAGATTTTTGGGGTGAGTCGTCATCTTTTTAGAGCGATGGGAGAAAAACTTACCCAGCTTGGATTCTTGGAGACTCGACAGGATGTTTTCTATCTCACAGTGGAAGAAATTGTGGCTTTCATCGAGGGCCGTGCCGTGTCTCTTGAATTGAAGCAAATCGTAGCCATCCGAAAAGCGGAGTATGCGACATTCGACAAAACGGTCGCCCCTCCCGATCGCATGGTGACGATGGGTGCGCTGGGAGCCGCAGCTCGCTTTCCCTCTGTAATGGCCGAAGGGGATCTCTTAAGGAATCTCTTAGTCAGTGATGATCCGGATGTCTTGATGGGAACTCCTTGTTGTCCCGGAATTATCGAAGGCGTTGTTCGCGTCGTGCATTCCGCAAAAGATGCGCAAGGGATTGATGGCGAAATCTTAGTGACGGGAAGAACCGATCCAGGATGGGTGCCGATTTATCCTTCGTGTAGCGGCCTCTTAATTGAACGAGGAAGTCTTTTGTCCCATTCGGCGGTCGTTGCGAGAGAGCTCGGTCTTCCGACGATTGTGGGTGTCAATGGTGGCTTAATGACGCGTTTAAAAACGGGTGATCGAGTGCGGGTAGACGCAGGTAAGGGTGAAATCAGAATTTTGAGGTAGGGATGTCGAAAATTAAAATTCTTTCGAATGAGAATCCTTCAAATGAATTTGAATCGGCCTTTTTAAAAATTGGCAGCGAACCGGAAGCGATTAAGAAATATTTTCTACTTCTTTTTCCGCCTTCTGCGAGTGCTTGTTTCTTTGTTGCTCTTGAAAACAACGAACCTGTCGGTCGGATGAGTGCTGGGCTCATGCGGGATTATCCTGACACCGGAACGTTTGGACTTTTCGAAGCGTCGAGTGCTGAAGTTGCGCAAAGCCTGATTGATTCTGCAAGTGTGTGGATGAAAGCGCGTGGGGCAAAAACTGTCTATGGGCCGATGGCTTTTAATACCTGGTTTCCCTACCGGTTTCGCGAGGACTCAGATCCTTTACAATTCAGTTGGGAGCCAAAAAATCCGGTCATCTACAATCAGTACTTTTTAGAAGCGGGTTTTGTCGCGGCAGAGCACTACCATAGCCCTGGGTCTGAAGGACTTAAGGAATACGCCCAAAAAATCAAACCGACTTGGGAGAAATTAGTTCAAGAGGGTTATCAGTTCCGACCGTTTGATTCTGAGAACTTCATGGAAAAAGAAGTTGAGAAACTTTACTCCTTAAGCATTGAAGGTTTTAAAAACAACAAACTCTATGAACCCATTTCTTTGCCGCTATTCAAGCAACTCTATTCTGCGCTCGCAGCGAAACAGGATTATAGTTACAGCTATTTCGCCGTCTCTCCCGAAGGAAAAGAGATTGGATTTTTCTTTATCTTTGTTGAAAAAGAGTATCTGGTTTTAAAAACAATAGTCGTGGATGAGGTCTACCGGGGAAAAGGGATCTCGACAGCCTTGAGTTACTTGCCCGCATTGAAAGCTTCTGAAAACGGAATTGATAAGTTTACGACGGCTTTAATCCACCGTGGCAATCACAGTGCTTCCTACAATAAGAAATCACGCGATCTCTGGGACCACCGTTACGTTTTATATCGTAAGGATTTTTTGTGAATCTTAAAGTGATTCTTCCTTTCGCTTTTCGAAATTGCCTCCGACACTCGATGCGTTCTTTTTTAATCCTTTTTACGCTCGCTGCGGGCGTCGGAGGGCTTTTTGCATTCCAAGGGTTTAACGATGGGATGATGGGTGAGTACCGCGATAAAGTGATTCATCAGCAGGTGGGAAACGGTAAAATATTTAGTAAAGGGTATTACGAGAGCGTTCAGGAGAAATCTTTTGAAGGCTGGATTGGGGATTGGCAAAACATTGTCTCTGACATGGAAAAGAATCCGATCGTTGCGGGCATTTATCCGCGCGTGAGTTTTACAGCGCTACTCTCAAAGGGAAGCGCGAGTAGCAGTAATTTTTCAGGAAGAGGAGAGGGGATCGATGGCGGTAAAGAAGCTCCGTTTTTTGATTCGCTTAAAATCCATTACGGAAAAAATCTAACAGATGAACCAGATGGAATCATTCTCGCAATAGGTGTTGCAGAATCCCTCAACGCAAAAGTCGGCGATACGATTACCGTGCTCTCACAAACGGTGCGCGGAAATTTAAATGGAATCGAATGTAAAGTGGCAGGGATTGTTTCCACTGGGAATGCGGATCTGGATCATAGTTTTTTTAGAGTACAACTGAAGCAAGCGTTTCAGTTACTAGAAACAGAGAAGGTTGAATTTTTCTCGGTCGGTTTAAAAGATCCCGACAAATGGTCTTTATTTCACTCTGAAGTTTTACCTCGGTTCCCTGAACTCGAGGCTTTTTCATTCGAGGAAATGGATAAGGTCATGTATCAGACTTCAAAAGTCTGGCTCGACAGTCAGTTTCTTCTCATTCTTGTCATCTTCACCTCCGTCATCTTTTTAGGAGTCTTTAACACCTCATCCCTCGGGGTTTTAGACCGCTCAAAAGAAATTGGAGTCTTACGCTCTAATGGCGAGACGAGCATTAATGTGAAGAAAATCTTTTTGCTCGAGGCTTTCATCCTCGGATGCGCGGGCGCTGCTCTCGGACTGATCATTGTGATCAGCGCTCTTGCGGTTTTCTTCCCAAAAGGAGTCTGGATGGCGCCGCCCCCAGGTTTTGAAGGGTTTTATTACGCGCAAATTCGACTGAGTTCGCTAAGTGCCGTGAAGTGGTCTGCCTTAGGGATTGCCTGCTCGTTACTCGCGACGCTCTACGCTCTTAGACAGGTGGAGAAAAAAACTCTCGTGGAGCTTCTCAGCCATGTTTAAAAAATTACATACACATTGGGGATATTTAAGTCTCGTTGCCGCCTTTATGACTTTTATCGCTCTGACAATGCGTTTTGTTCCCGTCGAGTTTTTAGAAGTCTACCCGCTCCTTTTTTCTTCTCCACTGATTGTCGCGATGATTTGGCTTGAAAAGAAAGATCCGGCGAGGAAAGACTGGCTTCTCAATCAGGGGGATTTTTTAGCCGATCTGATCCACTCCTTTGTTCTTTTTCCGGTCATTGTTCTTTTAAGCTCTTGGTTAAATCGATGGTTTTTTACTGGGTTTTCAATTCCGACGTTTCAGTTTGAGCTTTTAAATCAGTCCCTGGCCTTGAAGTTCTTAGTCACTCTTTTATTTGCAGAGCTTTTTTTCTATCTCATTCATCGATTCGCGCACGAAAATCGATTTTTGTGGAGGTTTCACCGCATCCATCACGGGGCCGATAGAGTGTATTGGGCAAATGCGGCTCGCTTTCATCCCTTCGATCTCTTTTTGACGATGACGCTCTATTTTTTTCCGGTGTATTTGATGGGAGCCAATGAACAGATTCTCTGTCTTTTCGTTGCGATCAATATCGTCACAGGACTTTTAGAACACGCGAATATTCAATATGCCTCTCGAACCGCAAATCGAATTTTTAATACTTCCGAACTTCATCGCTGGCACCATTCGACGGTAGCAGGGGAGTATCAGAAAAATTACGGCAAGGTTCTCTGTGTTTGGGACGTCTTTTTTCGAACCTGGTATTACCGGGAAACCGATTTTGTAAAAGAAGTGGGAACGAGGGATGATTATTCCCCCGTTTCAAACCGTTTGATGGCGCAAATGAAACAACCTTTTATTGAAAAAACCGGACAAAGAGGAATCTATGATGTCTCGTAATGGAGTGGTTAAAAAACAGATTACGGGTGGCCATGCCTTTAAGCGCTCTTTTCATCTTTTTGCGGAGTTGGGGTTTGATACTTCTATTCTCTACGCTGCAAAGGATGTAACCGGAATTCAAACGATTGAGATTCCCCATTCGGATTACGATGGAATGAATGGACTTGTGAAACTTCTCACTGACAAAGGCCAAATTACGGAAACCTCGTTTCCGCCGGTTCCCCCTCGCGATGAGAGCGGTTTTTTAGTGAAGTGGTTTAAGCGGATCATCCAGTTTTTTCGCGTGCTCGTTCAGTTCTCCCGAAAGAGCCGAGAGTGGAAAGAAAAACCGCGTTGTGAATCGACAATCGTGTGTGATTGGATTTTTTTAAGCGAAGAAGAAACCCAAAAAACGCGTCAATCTGCAAAAAAACGGGGAGTTTCTGTGAACTCACACCTGCTTCACAGTTTGAATGGTGCCGTCAGACCCTATCTAGAACCGTCAGAAAAAGATAATAGCACGTGGATTGTTCCGGTCTCACTTTACGAAAGTTTTGAAGAAGCGAAAGCGCCGGGTATTAAAACCTCTATCATGGAAGTTAATCTTGCGGATAATGACACGGCGGAAATCGTCCATGCGAAGGTCAAAAAAGAAGTGGATCTGCAATCTTATTGGGGCACGATTGTAGCGGTTCTCTTAAATGATTTTCTTTCGGACAATTTGAATCGAAAAATCCTCGCATCGACGGTAGCGAAGAAAAAAAGAGTCGGAACTTTCAGCAACTTAGGGAGATGGTGCGGAAAAGAAGAAAAAGGATTCGTCGGTTGGGCAGTCGTTCCGCCCGTCCATCCCGGTCAACCTCTGGGTGTCGGCGCCGTCGAATATAACGGAGCTTTAGGAGTGGGGATGAAGTGGGATCCGTGCCTCGGAATGACAAAAAGCGATCGTGAAACGGTAAAAAACAGTTTCAAGGCCTACTGTGTGAGTGAAGTATGAAGACAAATAGTATTTTTCACGTTGAGGGATTGAGTTATTCCTATCGTCTAGGGGAAGAAACGATTGAGGCTTTGCAGTCGATAGAAACCTCAATTCCCAGCGGAAGGCTTGTGTGTCTTTCAGGGCCTTCGGGTTCGGGGAAGAGCACGCTTTTGAATCTCTTTGGACTTTTGGACAAACCGAAGTCTGGAAAACTTTTTTTTAAGGGACAGGATGTGAATCGTCTTTCGGAAAAAGAGAAAGAGAAAGCCCGTCTTTTTGACTTAGGCTTTATTTTTCAGAGCTTTAATCTTTTTCCGACGTTAACGGCCGAGGAAAACGTAGAGTATTTCCTTCATCGGCAGGGACTGAGTAAGTTGAAACGCCGAGAACGCGTGGACGAAGCTTTGAAAATGGTCGGTATCGAAGGGCAGAAGAAAAAATTTCCGCATCAGATGAGCGGCGGACAAAGGCAAAGAGTCGCGATTGCGAGAGCGCTTGCGAAAAAACCTTCGGTAATTCTAGCGGATGAGCCGACGGCGAGTTTAGATCAGGCGAATGGCAAACAGGTGATTCAGATTTTGAAAGAAGGCTGCCGGCAATTTGGATTGAGTGCCATTGTCGCAAGTCATGACGGAATGGTTTTAGAAAGCGCCGACGATAATATCCGATTAAGAGATGGAAAGATCGACCGAACGTGACGAGAATTTTTAAATTCGGATTAAGAAATCTCCTCAGAAACCCGAGGCGATCTTTATTGATTTTTTCGACGATTGCTTTTGGAGCGGCGGCACTTTTACTCTTTAGAGGGATTAATCACGGAATTCTTTCGGACTATCGTGAAATGTCGATTCACTCCCGCTACGGACATGGAACACTCTTTAAGAAGGGCTATCATGGAACCGAGACGAAAGAAAATGCATGGAAGGGTTGGTTTAAAAATGCGGATGAGATTCTTCCCCACCTCACCCAATCGGGTTTGCTTCAAGATTCTTTTCCGCGGCTGGGACTCTCGGGTCTGATCGGAAATGGAACGGTTTCTCTCAGTGGCTTGGGAATGGGTGTGAAAGGAGTCCGAGAGGCCGCTTTCTTTGATCGCTTGAAAATCATTGAAGGTCACCCACTCGATGGCAGTCGAGGGAATATTTTTATTGGTAAGGGGCTCGCCCAAGCACTGAACGTGAAGTTGGGCCAATCGCTGAGCTTTTTGACGACGACCGTGGATGGGTCGGTCAATATGATGAGTTTTGTTTTGGTCGGGGTTTTTGAGACAGGCGTCAAAGCCGTCGATGATGTTTCTTTCAAAGTCGAGTTAGAAGATGCACAAGTGCTCCTCGATACCCAAGCGATAGAATCGGTTGCGGTTGCCCTGAAGCCGGGCGTGGAATGGGAAGATTTAAAAGCCTCGTTGTGGGAAAAAAATGACGTAGAGTTTTTCAGTTTTGAAGAGCTCGACCAGATCAACTACGTGAATGGGGTGAGATGGTTAAAGGGGCAGAGCCGGATTTTTGAGTTGATCATTCTCGTGATTATCCTTCTTGGTATTTTTAATGCGGTTACGGTTTCGGTTGCCGAAAGATGCTACGAATTTTCAGTCGCCCGAGCGAATGGAGAGAAGAAAGTCGATATTTTACGCCTTTTATTTACGGAAATGTCCCTTTTAGGCGCGGGATCAGCGATCTGCGGCGTCATTCTTGTTGTGATGGTTTCACGCACTTTTCTTGCGAACGGGATTGCGATGCCTCCCGCCCCTGGAATGACACTCGGGAGCCAGATTACCGTGAGTTATTTTCCAAATGACATTCTTACGATTACCGCACTTTGTTTAATCACTCTTTTCATCTCTGCAGTCTTAGGAGTCGTTAGAGTCCTTCACGTCCCCATCGCCAAAGGCGTCCAACTTTCATAGAACGCTGTCATTGCGAGGAGCGAAGCGACGAAGCAATCTCGACGCGAAAGAGCGCTCTTGTTATCAGCGAGATTGCTTCGTCGCTTCGCTTCTCGCAATGACTGCTCGATACTAAACTTCGATTCGGTGGCGCCAGAGAACTCTGATGAGATCGGTGGCGCTACTGCCTCGGAAAACTTCTGCGCGAAAGCCGAGTGCTTTTGCGGCCTCCACATGGCTTTCGGTGTCGTCGATATATAAAATTTCTTCGGGCGGCAGTTCTAAGGTTTCTAATACGGTTTCAAAAATCTGATTTTCGGGTTTGCGGAAGCCGGTCGTCACGCTCGAAAAGATTTGTCTAAAATGCGACATCCCTTTGAGTGAAAGGATATAGTCGTAATGTGCGGGGTTAGTGTTGGTGAGCGCGTACAAAGGTAAAGTGTCCGAGAGTTTTTCTAGCAGCTCTTCCATTCCGATAAAATAGCCTGCTATCAACGATTGCCAGGCTTCTAAAAAATCAGCGCGTTTGATGGGATGATCACAGTTTTGATTTAGGAAAATCAAGAACTCATCGGTCGTGAGTTTCCCTCGTTCGTATTGATCGTAAGGACCCCACGCTTGGATTTGATGCAGCAGGATTTTTTCAAGCCGAGATCCTCTGAGACCTAAAGTTTGAATCGGTTTTTCCCAATCCAATTCGAAAATAACATTTCCGAGGTCTAAAAGGAGCGCTTTAGGAGCGGTTTTCAATGCCATTTACTAACCATTATAGTCGGTAGAGTCTTGGAGTAAAGCAGCACTCCTTCGGAAGTGATGTTTACGCGGCTGATTGGGTTTCTTTTTCCAGAAGCGACTGGCGATCCTCAAATCGGCTGAAGCCGGATAAGGCAGGCATGCAAGAGTGCATCGATGATGTTTTTTCCTTCAGACTCTCGAGTTTGATTTGTGAAGTCGACAAGAAGAATGGAATTTTTCTTCGCAATACCCATGAGAAGAATCAGACCGATCATACTGTAGATGTTAAGTGATTCTCCCGTCAGTTTTGGCCTGAACGTCCTGAAGTGCGATATCGATTTTGCGACTTAAATAGAATTCCACTTTGATGGTTGCAAAGCTACTTTTGGAAGAAGAACTCACCGCCCGAACGCCTTCAATACTCATGAGTTTATCTTCGAGAACGTCCACTACATCTTGCTCCATCACTTCGGGCGGTGCGCCTTCGAGATGGACAGAAACGGAAATCACTGGAAAATCGACGTCGGGGAGCTGGCTCACGCCTAGGCGGAGAAAGGATAAGCCGCCGAAAGCGATCAGTCCCAGCATGAGCATCCAAGCAAAGACGGGACGACGAATAGAAAGATCCGAAAGAACCATTTTTAATTACCCCGCTTTTGATTGGAAAAAGTTTGTGACTCAAAATCTTTAAGTGCTTTTAATCCTTCACAAATGCTTCCTCTTTGTTCTGACGAAAGGGAGGCATACGATTCTGCAAGTTCGATTTCAGTGCGCTTTCTGATCTCTAGAAAACGTTTCTCACCTTTTTTACTGAGCGAAAGAAAGACCTGCTTGCGATTTCCTTCTTTATATTCGCGGACAAGTAGATGCTTTGTGACCAGTGTATCGACGAGTTTTGAAATCGCGGGTAAGCTGACTCCCTGAAGGCTTGCCAGTTCGTTCGCCGTCGCCGCCCCCTTATAGACATGAGCCATGACTCTGAGCTGGGGAACAGTGAATTCGCCTTCGGCATTTGCTCGCATTTTTGCTCGGAGCAGGCGCATTTGTCCGGGGACCACGTCCAGAATCAGTTCTGCGAGCTGGGCATCGGAGGGTTTAGATAAAGTGGGGTGCGGCTTCATAACTTTCCTATCGGCTTTTCAAATAAAAATAATTAACTCTGTTTATATTTAACAGAGTTAAGCATATTGCGAAATTCCCTCTTACACAAATGAATGCTGCTCAGGGCCAATCTGTCCCCACTCAAGTAATTTTTTAATTTTGGGTTTTGCAAAATGCATTTTCAAATCGCTTTTACGCACGAAAAAAAGGTTTTGGCGCTGGCATCTGATTTGCTCTTAGTAAAAGTTGTGAAATCAAAAAACCAGAGAGGAACTAGGATGTACGCTGAAATGAATGGTAGAAACTGGAAGGTCCTATTAGGACTTTTTTTATTTGCACTGACCCTGACTGCAGATCCGCTCACCGATCTTAAAAACCAATTAAGCAATGTTGCCGGCCGAAGAGATGGAGTCAAAAGAGAGATGGACGCTGTGAGCGCTCGAATCGGCGTGGTCGATAGGGACCTTGCGAATGCCCGTGCCGCATTCAATTCGATTAATCAACAAATCGCAAATGAAACGGCGAACTTAAATAATGTTCAGGGTCTTGTCGTTGCGGTAAACCAGCAAGTTGCCCAGGCGCAATCGGCCGCTGCCCCTCTCCAAGAAAGGCTGAATGCCAGTAAAGCTGCCGTCAACAGTCTGATCGCACAGAGAGCCGCTCTTTCGGATCAACTTCTGGAGTATGGAAAACAGTATCAAGCCCTTCTTGATTTTAACCTGAACCAAAAAATTCTCGCCTATTCGCTAAATACCGAGGCTAAACTCTCTTACAATTTCAAAGCAGGAACTTTCTTCGGCGAAGTGAATTTAGGAAACGGAATCACGCTCGACTCTAAGAAAATTGAGAGCTGGTTGAGTGGAACGCTCGCCATCCCACGAGTGAATCCCGTCGAGTTTCTTTTTAGTTCTGCGGCTTTTCAGCAATTACAACACGAAACGAAGTACCGAACTGCACGCGATCGATTTTACGCTCAATCCGGCGCTGCCCACAGCTATTACGCTTCGGAACGCTTTGTCGACTGGGCGAGTGTTGAAACAGGCGCCCACCACATTGCTTTAGGAATTGCGACTGCCGGAAAAAGTGTTGAGCAATCCTTGCGAGAAGCTCAAGACCAACTGCTGCTTGAGTTCAACGATGTCGTCGCCTTTATCCTCCAAAGTGGACAGCAGGATCTCGAAAATGCGGCAACTTGTGCCTTAAGTTCCATCTTAGGAGAAGCTTGTCCTTTAGATATCGGAGTCCAGTTCGCTGTTCAAGCAGAAGGCGTCGACTGCATTTACAAAACCAAAAGCAGTTGGATGACAAATATTCCTACGATGTTCTTGCCCAATTTAAAAATTCCTTCTGGTATGAGTGCGACGCTCCCGTCGAGTCACTTGGCCTTTGGGTTGAAAGGTGGATTGGGAAGCACTCGTGCGACAAGCTTCCGGGATCGAATTCAAAATTTCGATTCGAGAGCAGAAGTTCAAGGTCAAACCGAGAGACTTTTTAAAATCGCCTCTCAAAGACTCCTAGGAAATGCATCGAGAAACGTGCAAAAACTTCTCGGCGGGTTTGACTACGCGGTTGTCGCGGCCAGTATCGCGGGACAACTCAACACCGCAAAGATGATGACCTCTATCGGAGTCAACTCGAGTGAGATGATGAGCCGTTATCAAGAAGGAAATCCCATCATTGACTTAAAAGGAACGAGAGCCGCTCAAGTTTTAGAACAACGGCTTGTGTACCTCGCGCAAGGAAATGAAGGAAAAGCGACAGTGACTCAGTTTGAGTTCGATCTCAATCGCATGGCCGTCAATGTGACCGTAGATATCCTCCACCAGCAAAGCTGGGGACGTCTTGAAGACGCGGCGACAGCACTCAATGATTGGTACAAAAATCAGAGTTCTTCATTTCGAATCGGTGCGATGGATCTGCTCCAGGCAGCAACGAAGACATCCCTTGCAAGTATTCGTTCGAAGACGCAAGGACTCACAGAAACGCTTATCTCGCTGAAGGCAAAGCTCGATGCTGCAGAAGTCGTGTCGAATCAAGCGGCCGTCGCTTTCGATGGTGCAAGTCAGGTTTTGCAAAACCTTCGCACGCGGCTTGGAAGTCTCGGGGCAGAAGAAGCGCGACTAAAAAACTCTATCGACGTTCTAGCAAATAGACTCTTGCTGTTGGGGCCTCAGATCAACAACTTTGTCACCGATTATGGAAACCTGTCGAAAGATTTGAGTCGTTTAACAGATCTCTTTAATCAACTTTCGCGAGAGGCCGCGAACTTGGAAGCGCGCATTCGTTCCTGGGTTCCGTCGATTCCTATTCCGAATCCAGGCAGTATCTTGCCACCGTTGCCGAAGCCGCCCATTTCTTTGCCGTCGGTACCGACTAAACCACCACCGATTCCCCGTCCGCGCTGGTAATCCGGATCCGTATAATAGCTCTTAAAGTCCCTATCTTCGAATGGAGATAGGGACTTTTTTACATTGTGTCTGAACGGACATAATTCTAGGCACAAAAAATGACTAAAACGTTACAGTTGAGAAGCCTTCTTCATATCAGCTAATCTATAGAATCAGCCGATAACTATACATGGGTAAAATCAAAATGAAGATTCGCAAAAATCAAAAAGGATTTACGTTAGTAGAAGTGTTACTTGCATCTTCGCTCATTGCACTGGTCGGGGTTTATCATTCTCAGCTTTTAGGTTCGATGTTTAAGTCACAAACTGCAATTGATTCAAAATCAGATTTTCAAAATTTAGTGATGGGAATGCAGCTCGTTTTATCAAATCCTACGACCTGCGGTCAGACATTGCGCATGGCGAACAATGGCCTCCCTTTAAAAGTCGAATTGAATAAACTCCCACTTGCCATCAGCGCGATTCAGTTACCAGGGGCGATGGCTGTGACAACGCTTCAGGAAGTGATTCCAGACGCTCTTAAAAATACAACCCTTTCCGTAGAAAATCGTTCGAGCACCGTGGGGAGTGGGGATTCTGTGCCTTCTTCCGCAGACGGTTCAGGCGGTGCGAGCCAAGGTTCAGGCACGATGGATAACCGTTCTCCGACGGCAGTCAGTGGTCAATCGTCTTCAACCGTAGTGACGACAGGAGTTTCGACCGTCGCCGCGTTAGGGGAATATGCGAGTGGAACGCTTCGAATCAACCGACTTCAAATCGATAGTTTGTCTAACGCGGGAAAAGACACTCGCAACAATCAAAATTTAGATAAGTACGTTGCGAAGGTGCATTTGGAAGCTTCCTCAAAATCCGATCTCATGAATCGAAAAGTTTACTCGAAAGATTTCTTTGTCGGTCTTTTAGCCGATTCACAAACAAGAGAAGTCGCGGGGTGTTTCTCGGAAACTTCTGAGTACCCTGTCAGCTACGACATTATCCCGCCGGACTTAAGTACTTGGGGTTGCGTGGAGAACATCGACATTAAAGATATTTGCGGTGGAGAATTGGGCTGTACGATCTCATTTAATATGCAGCACAAAACGTATTACGATTACGTGACGACGTTTACGGCCGATATGTTTTTGGAGCAACCTTCTCTGAGCAATAACACCTGGACTGGGTTAACGGGCCAAATTGCGTGGCCATATTATAACTGGTTTGCCCTCGGCGATGGTCGACAGATGACGGTCTTGCAGCCCTACCAATGGGCTTATGTATTCAATTACACCCATCAGTACTGCCCGAACCCGGTGAAGCCAATTAACGTGCCTTACACGGACCCCTATCGAGTCAGTCTTTTAGTGCATCCTTACGTCAAAGCTAAAATCACGTTTCACAAGAAGACCTATTAATGAGCGCGAATATCAAATACACCGTCGTGATTTTGCTCGTCGTAGTCACGGGGCTTGAAGTAAAAAAACACTTCTCTAAGAAAAGCATTCGAGAGATTAGTTCGTCTCCAGCTTTGCCACAGATTCCTCTTCCCCAAGTCGGTAAAGAGTTGCCTCCTCCGATGGATCCTCACGTAGTTAAAGCGAACTCCTTTCCAGGAAGAAATATTGCCGGTCCCGATCAGAATTTAGGAATGCACTTTCCTACAGCTCCCGGTTTTGAAATTCCTCAAGGAGTCATGGGCACGGCCCCTCCGAGTATGGATGCGGGGATGAAAAACCTTCCTGCCCCTAAGCAATGGGCAAGTGCCAAAGCGATTTCTCTTTCCAAAGACCTTCCCGACGTCAGAAATCTTCCCGCCAGAAAAAACGCATTCCAACCGTAAGAGACTAGAGTCGAAAGATAACAAAGAGTTACACGATTCAGTTTCTGTCCGGTGGGAAGTGTGTGTTGTCCTTTAAAAGCTTGTCTTGATGCAAGGCGAGAAAATTCTGCATGTTTGGGGTGGTTTCGTGTTAAGTAGCTCGAAATCTTTACCGAAAAATTAAGAGTGTCTCACCCCATTTTAAATTTTGTTTTCATTTTAGGGCTTCTTTTTGCCTGTTCTGTGGGCAACGCGCGCCAGCCGCTTTTTTCTACCCCTTGTGCGAAAGTTTTTGCGGAGTTTGCGCTTCAAAAAAAGCGGCTGGCGATGAGTGCCGATGAAGTTCGGTTTCTTGAAAACCTGCTTCCGGAATTAGGTGGAAGAGCCATTGTGGGATCGAAAAAAACTCCGAGGTGGGAGCGAACTTCTGAAGGGCATTTGAGAAGTACTTCGCCAGAGGGATTTGCGGTTGAGATTCGATTTGTAGAGGGAGTTACTACTCCTCGCATGGTCAACATCGATGCGAAACTTAGAACGTTAGAAATTCCTCACGAGTTTGATTGGAGTAAATTCCCTAATCGAACGGGGCTGATTCGAAATACATTTTTAGGTCATCCACTCTATCCTTTTCTCGTGGATCCCAATGGACCTCATCAGGCAGAGCGAAAAGCTTTGGGGGAACCTGCACTCGTTCACCGCGAGATTCAAAATGAAGTGATTGACCTCGGACAAACGCTTCTTAAAAAATTTGATAAAGATAAAAATGCAGAGGACCAGGTTTTTCTCGCGGTATCCCCAACGGGCACGGGAAAATCCGAAATCGTTCGTGCCCTTTTACGAGACCGTCTTAAGACAAAAGGGAAGGGTTTATATATCGTCCTAAGCGATCAAACAAATACCGTCTCCCAACTGACAAAAGAGGTAAAAAAAATTCAAAGTGGAATTGAGGGAGAACCTCCTATCGGAATCAAGCTGGTTGAATGGGGAGACGGTGGAAAACGCAACGCCGATGCAAAGACTTTTGAAGAGCTTGAAGCACTTGTTGAGAGCGGGAACGAGCCCGTGATTCTTGTCACCACTGCATCCTCATTACGTTCGCGAATTAAAGGAGAAAAGGTTACGAACGAAAATGAAGAACCTGAATTTTTGCCAGATCCCAAAAATGTCCAACACTTAAGATCCATTTTAAAATACTGGATCTACGATGAAGCTCACCATGCAGGCGCATTACAAATCGGAAAAATTTTTGATGAAACTTTAAAAGAGAATCCCGAAGCTTCGGCCCTTTTGATCACGGCCACCCCGGATAGCCGTGTTCAAAGAATGGCGGGAGGCCGAGGGTTTTACACTTACCTCGATACGCCTGAAGCATGGTTAGAGAAGCGGGGAGCTGCGGATCGCTCTCCGGGCGACGTGATGAAGCAACTTGAGGCGGCCTTTGCAAATGGCGACTTAGTAGGCTTTGAGAAAGTGCGACCTTTGGTTTTCGCACTGAAAGAAGGAGATCCGATTTATACTCCAGTCGACCGCGGACAAAGAGCAGAGCTTCTCGACCAGCACTATGCTTCTTTATTCGAGCAAACTCGCGATTCTCTTTTGAGCCGTCCAAGTCTGTTTTCAGTCAACTCCCAAAAAGAAGCGCTGAGGTTGACCGAATATCTCTCAAGACAACTCACTCCCCACGGTAGAAAAGTCGCTGTCTACACTTCGGATTATGAAGGCTATGTCGAAAACAAAGACGGGCAACTCGTTGTCACTCCAGTCACAGAGATTTTAGAACGGTATAATAAAGGTGAAATTCATGTTTTAGTTTCTGTCGATAGACTGAATGAAGCCGTCGATCTTCCGATAGCCTCGTGTCTCGTCGATCTGCGGGACGATCCCAATCCTTTCTCGCTCACTCAGAGATTTGGGCGCGTAGTCAGAACCGCGCCTGGCAAGCGAGATGTGGAAATTTACTTAGCTCAATCTCTGGATCACGAAGCGCTTGCAAAGCGTATGGACGATATCGAACGAAAAGGCACTGCAGGGAAGTCTAAACGGAAAAAAGAAGATCATCATCCTGTGATTGCTCTAGAAGACTATATCGCATTGATTCGTGAGGCAGGGCGGATCGATTTTTGGAACGCGCCTTCGAAAGAAGGCGGATATGCGAATCCGGATAATATTGAAGGTTATCTAAAGTTTTTCAAAAAACTTCAGACTCTGTTTAAAGCATCCGTAGATTTTAGTAGATTTCTCGAGGCCCTCAAAAAAAACATTGGTCCCGGACTACATGAAAACTGGGAGAAGGGAATTAAAGAAATTTTCGGCGAAAACGGCCCACTACCTGTCCTTTTCACGACTCTACTCCAGAGGAAGTCATTGAACCATGCAGACAGGATATTGAAAGTCCTCGAGCTTTACGGAAAGCTTGCCGGGGTCAAAGTCTCGCCGGACAATCTACATCAAACAAAAGAGTACAATAAATTCCTAAAAACTTTGGGGTCGAAAGAAGCGATTGTCACAAAATCCAATTTTGATACCTTTTTGCCTTTGATCAAAAAACTATCGGATAATCTGAAAGCGCAAGTCGACTTCTCGAAAGTGATTTCCCATTTCAGAGACCAGCTTTCTCCTTCCGAGCAAATAGTTTATTATTTAAAAACAAAAGAAATTTTTGGCCCTTCGGGTCCTTCGAATTTTATTCTAAATACCACGATCTATAGCAAATCCGACGCGAATGCCGATAAAGTCTTAAGATTTCTTGCAGAAGTCGCACGATTGAAGGGACTTCGACTGAGCCCATCTGAGCTCAGAAAACCGAATAAGCTGGATGAATTCTTGGATCAGTATGGAGTTGCTGACTCAACGCCCGTCCATTCTGAAAATTTTTCCGCGTATATTCCATTTCTAGAACAATTAGGAGAAACGTTTGAACCAGGTGACAATTTTTTAAAGGTAACTACGGCCTTTAAAAAGGATCTGGATCTTTCAACGCACGAGGAATGGGATGAGGGCGTCCTTGAGATTTTTGAAAAAAAGAAACCCTCGAAGAGTTTCTTCACAGGAATGGTTAGAGATCGGTCGACTCCGAAGGCTAATAAACTTGTAAAGCTGGCCCTTCTTTATGCAAAATTAAAAGGCCTTTCCGTTACTGCGGGAGATCTGGAAAAACCAAAAACATTCCTCAAGCTTTTTCACTCTTTTGGGATCGTAGAACAAGTCGTTACCAGCGAAAACTTCCACGAATACCGTCCTTTTTTAGAGACTCTACAAAAAACTTTCACTGCGAGTAATCAGTTTAGCAAGGTGATTGCAGGCATGAAAAGTTATCTTCAAAAAGAAGATCTCGTTAAACTCGATCAAGAGATTGATCGTATTTTTGCCAGCGGGCCGCCACCCGCTTTACTCACAACGACTCTTTTTCATCAGAATGCAAATCATGCGAATCGCATTCTAACTCTAATGGAATTTTATTCCCAATTGAGAGGTTCCCCGCTTTCGAAAGAGGATTTTAAAGATGCTAAAAAATTTACGACTTTCCTAAAGTCCTTCAAACCAGATTTAGAACCAGACCTCCCTGCGGTGCCCGTAGTAGAAGCTCCGAGGAAGGCAGCGTCTCCTATCAAGCGAAATCTATTCCCTGAATACATTCCATTTTTAGAGCGGTTACAAAAAACTTTCAAATCAGATGATTTTTCAAACTATTTAGCGGAACTAAGGAACTCGCTCGATGATTCTGTCGGCGACCAGTGGGATCTCAAGATAAAAGACATTTTTAAATCAAATTCTGTCGCCGACCAACCGACCTCGATTCAGATCATAGAAATGCTCGACTACTACGCTCAGCTCAAAGGTTTTGATCTCGGTGTCGGTGGGAAAAAACTCGGAGAAAAGAGAGCCGATATCCTTTATAAAGCGTTTCTCCGAAAGAATTGGATTACGCCAGAAACTTACGGAAGATACAGGAATCTTCTTCAAGAAATCAAAACCGTATTCAAAGCCCAGGATGATTTTGCACTCGTGACCTCAGGAATGAGAGCCGCCCTTTCTCCAGAACAACAAACAAAGTGGGATGAACGAATGCAACTCATTTTCGGCAACGCTCCTCCCTCTAAAGAACTTCTCACAAACGCAATCGATGCAAAGTCACCCCACAGCGCAAATCAAATCGTCCGAGTCATCGAACTCTACGCAAACCTAAAAGGAATCGCACTCCCAGACACCCGTTTCAGCGAATCCAATGACTACGAACCTCTCTTAGCTCCGTTTAAAAAATAGGGAGGCCGGATCTTTTAGCCTTCTTCGTAGAGGATGTAGCGGGAAGTATCGTAGAGGGTGTCTTTCGGCTTCGAGCTTGAGACCTTTTTAAGATTGAACTCAGGAAACTTTCCGTCCGCGCCTTTTTTAAGGGTGAGGATGGTTTTAAACCCACCCATGATATCGATTGTTTCTGTTGAAAAATTTTGCGGGTACTTGCTTGCGAGATATTCATGTAGGGAGATTTGGTCTCCCGTCTTTGTTTTGACCGAAGGTCCGCCTTTTAAACCCTCCCAAGCGGTTCGCGCCTGCGCTAACACGAGTGCTTTTCCATTGGGTGCAAGTGCACTGCCATAGGCGGAGATTAAAGATGCCGGATCGAAGTCGTATTGGTAATCACCATAAAGGTCAGAAATTAACTTCGCTTTTCCGGCGTGCTTTGCGAGCTCAGTGCGAGTGTCACCCACAGTCAACCTAAACTCTGCAGGGGCATTCCGTTTCAGTTCGGCCACCTTGTCTGCTAAGGTATGGATGGCTTTTGCGGTGGCACCGGGGCTGTAAACTCCTCCTGATTTCGGCGCTACAATTTCCTGAGTGCCGTTTACATAATAATTCGCCTCGAGAGGACCCTTTACTAATTTATTAAGCGAGTAGATCGAATGCAGAGAGACGTCGCCGATACGAGTAACGAGAGTTTTTCTTGTGTCTCCATCAGTCATTTGAAAATCCAGATCCGCGGGCCCAAGTTTTTTAAGCTTTTCCACTTCTTTCCAATAATCGATATGAGTGATCCCGACGGTATTCACGTTTTTCTTTGCCACTTCGAGGGGGGCGAGTCCCAATCCGCATCCCACATCGATATAGAGGTCGTCTTTTGTGAGGGCATCTACCTCATTTTTATAAACGTCTTCAAAGACTTCCCGATAGCCGTCATAAGCGCGATAGAAGACTACGTCTAACGGATGGGTCCCCGACCCAAGCCACCGTTCAGATCTTTCTGAAAAACCTATCTTCGTTTGGAACCGCCCCCGAGTCATCGTATGAAAAACTCTTTTGCAATAACCCCAGGGGGTCGCCTGTAGTGAAATGGAAAAGGTAAGGGCGAGGAAGAGAAATGCTCTGATAGGCATTCGTCTATTATAGCAAAATGTTCACTGATTCGTGGCGGCGGAAAAGTTTGGGTATTCACGGACTCGAACCGTGGACCCCCTCGGTGTAAGCGAGGTGCTCTAACCAACTGAGCTAAACACCCTTAACTAAGATGCGTGAGTCATATAGCGTGGAGAGCTTCCAGTCAAATTTCTCTAAAAATCGGTTTTCGGTAGGATTGATTTGAGGGGGGAAGGCAGTTCCCCCCTCAAATTTTTGGGGGTGATTGGGGATTTTTCTGAAACCATCAGTTTTTAAGGCCGATGGTTTCAAAGAAGACTGTTTTCGCATTCTTGGTGCGTTGACCTTCGTAGGCCTTCAATAAGGATTCAGGCCGCGCATAGGTCATTAAAAATCGATACTCATCCCCCTCGGACGTAATGCCCGAAACAATTTCATTTTGAGAAGGCGGCAATTTTTCTCGAGACAGGACCGAGCAGGATTTAAAAACCAAATTGTCGTTCAGCATCGGAACATGCACAAAATCAGAAGTGTAAATTTCGGGATAAGCGTTGTGGTCGTTTAAGTTATAAACAAAATAGAGGGCCGTCTTCCAACACTCTCTGCTCGACTTTTCGGGATTCGGGGCGTCGACCTGTTTGATTTCTCCTTTTAAAGTGAGTTCTCCATCTTTTTTGGAGTGGAAAGTAAATTTCACGAGATAAAGTTCTTTTCGAAAACTAGATCCTTCGGAGTAAATCGGTTTTGCCCCGAATAAAATAGTGGCTTGGCTTGCTTCATTCCACTGGGATGGATTGATGACTGTGGAAGCATAAGCGTTAAAAAATTGAAACTCAGATTTCTGACAATACTCGATAGGATCCGCAGTCAGTCTGATGCACGCAGCAAAAATCATAACGCAACAAAACTTTTTCATCACTTTATCCATTTCCGATCTCCACACCTTGAGGTTTCATTTGAGTATCAAACGCTGGTTGTTTTATTCCCGCAATCGTTCCTTAGCAGAAAGGAACACTTTGTTCCAATTTGTGCTCGACAACCCCCCCTTTATTTAGTGAAATTTCATTATCCTAATGTCCCAACACGAAAACGAAAATCATCGACGGGAAAAAGATCCCATCTCGTGGCTCACCAAAGAGTTTCAAACACGCCGTAATCGCAATCATTCCTATTCGCTGCGCGCATTCGCTCGTAATTTGCAAGTTCCGGCCGGTCCGCTTTCTGAAATCATTGCGCGCAAACGAACCCTCACCACAAAAATGGGGATCCGTATCGCCGATAGATTGGGATTTTCCGAAGAAGAGAAAAAAGCGTTTCTCTCTTTGATTGTCGAGCAAGAAGATTCCGCAACCGTGATTAAAGAAGGAGAAAATTTAGGAAAGCACCATTCGGACTACAAACAGATTTCGTTCGATCAGTTCGCTATCGTTGCGGACTGGTATCATTTTGCGCTTCTCAGTCTGATCGAAACCGATGATTTTAAAAATGATCCGAAATGGATGGCGTCTCGACTTAAGATTACGGTTCGCGAAGTGAAAGAAGCCGTCGATAGACTGATCCGAATGGGTTTTATTGTGAGCGAAGGTAAAAAGTTACGTCCAGCACAAAATGGGGTTGCCACGACGAGTAATACTCCTTGCGCTGCGCTAAGAGAATCGCATCGACAAAGCTTAGAACAGGCGATCTCGGCGCTTGACGAAGTCTCCGTAAAGGATTCTGATATAACTTCAATCACGATGGCGATTGATCCTAAAAAGATTCAAATCGCAAAAGAGCTCATACAAAACTTTCGAAGATACTTGGCAAGAGTTCTAGAAACTGGAGAACGGACCGAAGTGTACAACTTAAATGTACAACTCATTCCCGTCTCTGATTTAAGAGGGACCGAAAGATGACAAGTCGATTTATTGGAATTCTATTCTGGTTCGGAGTTTTCGCAGGTTCAACTTTTGCCGGAAATGACCGCGGGAGCGGTGGCGGTATCGTGGTTTGTCGAGACTCTTCTCAGCAGGTTAAATCGATTGAACTTTTGGATTTATTTGAAAATAGATTCCGAAGTCTCGACGTCGAGATTGGCGGAAAAGAACTGTCGATTTATTCAAAGCTCGAAATTCTGCTCGCCCGAATCGAGAGGTTCGATCCGGTCCGAGCGCGTCGCTATCGAATCAAAGCGAATGATTTTTTCAACAACGTGACCTTCACCGAGAAAGTCATTATTCCCAGTACAGACGATTTCGGTTTTGTACCTCTAGAGCCCGGTTGCACCATCGAGCAACTCGCTGCGCGGAGAACAAAGCGCGTTCCGGAAGACCGAATTTATCTCGTGAATAAAGATCTTTGGGATAACAGTCTTCTGACTGACGACAGTCGAGCCGCATTGATTCTGCATGAGATTGTTTATTACGATGCGACTCAGTTAGGACAAAAAAATTCGATTCTGTCTCGCATCTACGTTGGACTCATGAGTTCTCGGCATGCCGATTACATGGATCAAGCAGAGTATCAACGCAAAGTGGAAGAATTGAATCTTATGGATCTCGATTGCGCGAACGCCAATTTTTATCCAGGGCTCAATTCGGGGGTCTTGAATCTGAATCCCTTAAGTTGGACCAAGAGCAATCGAGTGGTCTTTGAGTTGACGACTGAAGAACCTCTGATTCAGGACAATGTTGCACGCGCTTATCTGACATTTGAGTTTGAAAATCAAAATGACAAAACAATCACCCTCAAAGTCACTCGAAAAATTGAAGAAGGAAGTTCTCAAGGATCCGAAGAGGTTTTATATTTAACTTACGACAAAATGAAACTCGGCGTAGCGCCTGTCATTTCCGATTCGTCGGGCGTGATTGTTCCGGTCTTTAAACCCAAACCGAATTTTAGCGAGTGCGTTCTTTTGCAGAATCGCGAAGACGAAGTCTTAGGAAAACCTGTTTGGTTTAGTCGACTCCGCGGGAAAGTGAAAAACTCTGGCGTCACACATGAGTTTTCTTCGACGCGGACTTACGATTCGGGCCAACTCGTAAAAGCATTCGAAATTCGACACGAAAAATATTCGACGTCGCCCACAGGTGAAATCAATCTTCAAACAAACACGCTGCGTGTGATTTCGCTTAAATAAGTCGTCGCTTACGCTCCTCGCAACGACGGAATCCTCCGCGAGCTACTTCGCTTGGCTTCCATTTTTATCTTTGGTAGCCTATGCGACATGTCTAAGGCATTAAAAGTCGGCATCATTGGATTGGGACGGATGGGGCAGTGCATTGTCACTGGCCTTTTAGAATCTTCGCAATTTACCAGTTCTCAAGTCGCTTTTACGACACGACACGCTGAGTCTTCGCATGATTTAGAGAAATCTTTAAAAATTACCCGCAAAAAATCCAATCTGGAGCTCGTTAAAGACTGCGATATTATTTTGCTCGCGGTCAAACCGCAGAATATCGGGGAAGTTCTCACCGAAATCGGTCCGAGCCTAACGCCTGAAAAAACGCTCGTCTCAATCGTGGCCAGTATTTCCACTTGGGAAATGGAAAATAAAATTACCAAAAAAGTTGCCGTCATTCGCGCGATGCCCAACACGCCAGCCTTTGTGGGCGCGGGGATCACCGCATTCTGCTTAGGAAAAAACGCCAATTCAAAGAGTGCCGAAATTGCGAAAATGATTTTTGATCCGTTGGGTAGTTTAGTCGCAGCTGATGAGAAACACATGGATGCGGTTACCGGTTTAAGTGGCTGCGGCCCGGCATATATCTACATGGTTTTAGAATCTTTGACGGATGGCGGAATTAAAGTCGGTTTGCCGAGAGATTTGGCGACGAAACTCGCGGCCCACACGGTTTTAGGGGCGGCGAAGATGCTCATTGAAACGGGTAAGCACCCTGCGGCACTCAAAGATGAAGTGACCACGCCCGCCGGCTGTACTATTGATGGGTTAATGGAACTCGAAGATGGAAAGCTTCGTGTTACACTTATTAAAGCGGTTGTGCAGGCCACAAAACGGGCGAAGAGTTTGGCGAAGCTCGCAAAGCTTTAAAACAAGTTTAAGAAAATTGAAACTTTCCAAAAAGAGGTGACTATGGCAAAGACGGCAAAAATAATCTTAGATGGAAAAGAAATTGAACTTCCTATCTATGAGGGCTCCGAAGGCGAACGCGCCATCGATATCCGAAAGCTGAGAGATCTCACAGGCCACGTCACTCTCGACAGCGGTTACATGAATACGGGCGCTTGCACGAGCGGCATTACCTTCTTGGATGGCGAAAAAGGAATTTTACGCTACCGCGGAATTCCCATCGAACAACTCGCAGAAAATTCAACGTTCTTAGAAACAGCGTATCTTCTCATTTTCGGAAAGCTCCCCCTCCAACACGAACTCGAAAAATTTTCGACAAATCTCACCCGTCACACCATGCTTCACGAAGACATGAAGCGTTTTTACGACGGCTTCCCAAGAGATGCGCATCCGATGGCAACGCTTTCGTCCGCCATCAGCACGCTCTCGACGTTTTATCAAGACTCGCTCAACTCAAGCGACACCATCGACGTCGAACTTTCTATTTTCAGATTGCTCGCAAAAATTCCAACGATTGCCGCATTCTCGTACAAAAAATCGATCGGCCAACCGTTCGTTTACCCAACGAATAGCTTAGACTACTGCTCGAACTTCTTAAAAATGATGTTCGCAGTCCCCGCTGAAGAATATTACGTCGATCCCGAAGTCGCAAAAGCGCTTGATCTTCTTTTAATCCTGCACGCCGATCACGAACAAAACTGCTCCACATCGACGGTAAGATTAGTCGGCAGCAGTCGCGCAAACTTATACGCCTCCGTCTCGGCAGGAATTTCCGCACTCTGGGGCCCATTACACGGGGGAGCAAACCAAGAAGTGGTAGAGATGCTCCAAGGAATTAAAGATTCCGGCGATAGCGTCAAAAAATTCGTCGATAAAGTAAAAAACAAAGAGGGCGGCGCGAGACTCATGGGCTTCGGCCACCGCGTCTACAAAAACTTCGATCCTCGAGCCAAAATCATCAAACGCTCCTGCGATACGATCTTAACAAAACTCGGAATCCACGATCCACTTCTCGAATACGCAAAGGAACTCGAAGAAGTCGCCTTAAAAGACGAATACTTCGTCTCCAGAAAACTCTATCCAAACGTCGACTTCTATTCCGGCATCATCTACCGAGCGATCGGAATCCCAACAAACATGTTCACCGTCATGTTCGCCATCGGACGCTGCCCCGGCTGGATAGCCCAATGGAAAGAAATGGTCGAAACCCCAGACTCAAAAATCGGCCGCCCACGCCAAATCTACACCGGCTCGCGCGAAACCGACTACGTCCCGGCAGCGCAGCGAACCGGAAAGTAAGAAAGTTCAAAGGAACGGGGCCATCACAAACTTTTCTGTTGGAAAAGAGTGCGGGTCCTGTGAGCTGCGTTAGATCCCACTGTCTCTTCGCTTATTCAATCTACTGCATTTCGCAGCACCAGATTGAACGCGCGAAGAGACAGTGGGATCGGACGCAGCTGACAGGACCCGCACGTCTCTTCTTTCTGAAAGGTTTCTAATAGTTTTTCCTTTAACCATTCCGAGGCGGGGCAGGCAGGTTTTTTCCTTTGTCTGGACATTTTCCGTGTTCCCTCGTACATTTAATGGTTAGAGCACATTCAAATAAATAGCTCGTTACAACTTAAGGATTTCTTGCAGCGTGGCAAAACAGAAAATTACATCTAGTAGTACTGCGGAATATTTTTCTAAGAATCTTCAGCAAGTGGGGTTTTCGTCTCCTACGAAAGCTGTGCTGACAACGCTTAAAGAGGCGGTTGATAACTCTTTGGATGCTTGTGAAGACCACGAAATCCTGCCTGAGATTGATGTCGTCATCGAAAAAATTGGGACAGGGACTTTAAAAAATACGGATTTGATTCGGATTAAGATCTCGGACAATGGTCCTGGACTCGATGCAGAAGAAGTGACAAAAGTTTTTGGTGAGTACCTTGCGAGTTCTAAATTTGGGCGTGGAAGATGTTCGCGTGGGCAGCAGGGGATTGGGATTTCGGCGGCGACGACGTGGGCGCAATTGACTTCGGCAAAGGGAGCGACCGTCATCACGAAGACGAAGGGCATGCGGCAAGCGGTTTCGGCGCGAGTCGAAGTCGATATTAAAAACAATAAAGGTTTATTAAAAGATAAAAAATCGATTACTTGGGACAGACCCCATGGCGTGAGCGTTGAGTTTGAAATTGACGGACGAATTCAGTTGCAGGGAGAAGGCGGTCTTCTTACCTATTTGAATGGAACCGCGCTTGTAAATCCGCATCTCAATCTGACTTACAAACTTCTCGATCAGCCCAAGCAGAAAATTCTGAGAGTTACCGATAAAGGGCCTGACATTCCCGAGGCGACGGAGCCTCATCCTCACACGATGAAGTTGGGAGAGTTTATTGCTTTTTCCCATCTCTTTGGGCGAGTGACTTTAAAGGTTTGGCTGAAGAAAGCCTTTTCGCGCATTACGGATAATACGATTCAGGAGTTTATTAAAAACGGACTTCCTAAAAAATATGTGGATGAATCGATTGATAAGTTAAGTGAATTACAATTCAAAGAAGTTTTTGGTGCGATTCACAAAACAGAACTCATGGCGCCGAGTACGCGTTCAGTCATGATTATTGGTGAAGAAGCGTTTTCGAAAAGTGTCCGACGTCTTGGCGAAGTGGATTTCTTTTCGGTCGTGACTCGTAAACCTACGATTTGCGATTTCAAACCGGTGGCGGTTGAAGTTGCAATTGCGCGATTGAAGAATTTGGTCCGCGATGGTTCGGAGGGAAATGATCCTCCGGTTCAGGTTTTGCGTTTTGCAAATCGCGTCCCTTTACAGTTTGATAAATCGGCCTGTGCGATGGTCAAAGCAATTGAGACTGTGAATTGGAGAGCTTACGGCCTTCAACAGCCTAAAGATAGTCTTCCGAATGGGCCTTACGTGATTGCCCTCAGTCTTGTTTCGCCGTTTATTAAATTTAAAAATGCTTCCAAAGAAACGGTCGATGCGAGTGATGAGCTTGTCGAAGAAATTCGCCGGACATTGATTCAAGCCGGACAAAGACTTTCGCGGCATATTCGTAAAGAAACGAAGGCTAACGATTTAGAAGAGAAGTTAAGACATATCGAGCAATTCTGTCCGATTCTGGTCGACTGTCTTTGCCGAATTACCAAAGCGCCGGCGGCACGTAAGAAAAAGGCGAATGAAGGTTTAGTGAAGCTTTTGGGCCGTGATATTAATCTCGCAAAAAAGCAGCTTGAAGAAGCCGAAGTCCACGCTGAAAAAGCGAAGAAGTCCGGAAAACTCCAGGTCGTCAAAAAAGACGAAGACGAGACGAAAGAAGAAGCTCCGGTGGAACTCGAAGCGGAAACGCCTGACGTCGAAATCAAAGAAAAAAAGGCGAAACCGGCTCCGAAGAAGAAAACTGAAAAGAAACAAATTGAGAAAGTAGACTAGAGTCATGAGAGACGAAACCATCCCAGAAATGTCAAAAGATCTTTGTAGCCGCCTTTTGACGGATCTCGAAAATGCGAAGCGTCCGGTGATGGAAGCCGTCAAATGTTCTCTCGATAATTCGAATTATAATCCTAAGGTCGGATACCTGACCCCAGGCGATAAAATGGTCCGCACGGAACTCAATGTCAGCTCGGTCCAAAAAATGTCGCGTGCGATTTTTCTTCTCGAGATTTTTTTAAGAAACCTCGAAACGGGTGCGGTCAATACGAAGCGTGAGCTTTACTACATCGCGAAAGGTGAAGTGAAGCATAATCCTGCTTTGAAACCGCTCGACTTTTTAGATCAGACCGAGAGTGACTCTGTCATCGATTTCATCTGCGAAATGCTTGAGTGCTACCGTGAAGAATTAAATTGTTTTGCCAATGATCGCGGAGGCCAAACGTATTCGAACCAGCTGGTCGTCACAGAAACGCTTCCCGATGGTGGAAAAGCGGTTGTGGATTTAAGTTCTCTTGGAACGACCCCGTTTCAACCGAAAAACCGCCCTCAAAGTTTGAAATTAAAGGCGAAGAAAAAAATCGACTTCTGCTTAGTTGTCGAATCCGAAGGTACCGCAAATACGTTCGTCTCAAACGGATTTTGCAAACGAAACAACTGCATTTTAATGGGTGCCCAAGGGGTTCCCAGTAATGCGGTTCGAGGTTGGTGTAAGCTCATCCAAGATGAGTTAGATGTTCCGATTTACTTCTTCGGGGATCTGGACGCCTATACGATGCAAAATATTTTTAGAACGCTGAAAGCCGGAAGTGCTGCGAGCTTGATTCGAAACTCAGATTTCTCCGCTCCCGAAGTCCGCTTCTTGGGCGTTTTGCCTGAAGATATCAAAAAGTATGATCTCAACGACTATCCGGTGAAAGAAACCGATGTCGGTGAGGCGCGAGCGCTTAAAAAAGCGGCGGATGCGCTGAAAAACGATCCGTTTTTTAAAGACAAAAAGAATAAAGGACTCTCCGAAATCCTTCATTGGCTTTTGAAAAACAAAAGACGTTGTGAGCAGCAAGCTTTCTTTACGGTCGATCCTCGCGACCCCACGATGCCCGAAAAAATCATCATTGAGAAAATCAAAAGAAAAAATTATATCTAAAAAATTGTGAAAAAGATTTTCCCCATTGTTTTGATGTTTGCTTACTGGGGTCTCATCTATTTTTTGGACGGAAAAGTCTCCAACGTCCTTATCTCTTCAAAAACGAGCGGAATCCGGGCCGAGATTATTTTAATGGGTCTTGTTCCGACACTGCTCTATTACGGGGGAAAAAAAACGCGTCCCCTTTTTGATTTTCTATTCCCGCTTTTTTTAATGCTGATTATTTACGATACTCAACGCTACTACGCAGACCTCATTCGGGGACCCATTCACGTTCGCGAGCCTTATGAGTTTGATAAATATTTCTTTGGAATTAAAACACTCGAAGGGGTTTTAACTCCCAATGAGTGGTGGCAAAAGCATACGATAGGATTTCTCGATTTTATTTGCGGGATTGCTTACATCATCTTTGTGCCTGTTTACATTATCGTCGCAGGCTATTACCGCTTTTGGCTCTCGGGGAAGGGGACAAAAATCTGTCACCCGCATTCGGTTTTTTATCGATCGCCTCAAATCATGTGGGCGTTTTTTTGGGTCAATATGCTCGGATTTTCGACCTACTACTGGTATGCGGCTTCGCCGCCTTGGTATGTGGCGCTTTATGGTTTAGGACCTGCGCGATTAGATGTCCCCGCAAACTTGGCCGGCTGTGTGCGTTTTGATCAGTTTGTGGGCTTGCCGGTTTTTGCAAACTTTTACGGGCGCAGCGCGGATGTGCACGGAGCGATTCCCTCGCTGCATATCGCCTATCCACTGATTTCTGTTTATTGGGCGTTCCGTTTTGGATCGCTTAGAATCTTCACAACGCTTTACTATTTATTGATGTGTTTTTCGGCCGTGTATTTAAATCACCACTACATCTTAGATATTTTATGGGGATCGGCTTACGCAATCATCGTCGCAATGTCCCTCGATGCCTACTGGAATCACCGCCTCAAGAAAAAAGGCATCATCGTCCCCGGCACCGTTCCAACTTAACTTTTTTGATGGAGAGCGCATTCTGTCATTGCCGCGCGTGCTACGGACGCTCGCAATGACAAGGGTTTCTACGCTTCGGGACTTTGTCCGATGTCTCTGCTTAACGGCATCGTGCGATGAGTTTGCAGGGATGCCCACTCTTTGATCGAATCGATTACATATTGTTGTTCGGCAGCTTCTAAAACCGGATACACGGGTAAGCTTAAAACTTCTTGGGACGCTTTTTCAGTCACAGGGAAATTGCCGGGCTGATAACCTAAATTCGAAAGCGCCTTTTGTAAGTGACAAGGAATCGGATAGTAGATCGCAGAGGCGATATTTTTTTGCGTGAGATGTTCTTTTAAAGAATCTCTGAGTCCGTTTTGCACCCGAATCGTATATTGGTGATAAGTGTGATTGGAGTTCTGACTTGTTTTAGGAGCCGTCACAAGGGGTGTCATCTCTTCAAACGCTTCATTGTATTTCTGAGCGAGACCCTGGCGAGCAGAGATCCAAGTCGGAAGATGCGGCAACATTACTCGTAAGATTGCCGCTTGCATCGTATCAATTCTAAAATTACTTCCGATAATATCGTGATGGTATTGCTTTGCGCCGCCATGCACGCGAATTAATTTTGCTTTCTGATAAGCCACTTCATCTTGAGTCGTTAAGAAGCCCGCATCTCCCATGGCTCCTAAGTTTTTTGTCGGAAATAAACTGAAACAGCCGTATCCGCCAAAAGTTCCCGTCATTTTTCCTTGGAAAGTGGTTCCGATCGATTGCGCGGCGTCTTCAATGATTCTCACATTGTATTTGCGTGCCAAGCTTTGCAACGCACCCATTTCGGCGGCTTGTCCGTAAAGATGCACGGGCATCATGGCTTTAATTTTTTTATGGATGTCGCGTTTGAGAACATCCTCTACTTTTTCGGGATCGATATTAAACGTATCTTCTAAAATATCTGCGAAAACAGGTTCGGCTCCCGCATTACAAATCGCGCTCGCGGTTGCAAAAAAAGTGAAAGGGGTTGTGAGGACTTTATCGCCGTGTCCAATCTCGTAAGATTTGAGTGCCATGTAAAGCGCATCGGTTCCGCTCGTCACTCCCAACGCGTACTTCACCCCTAAGTAACCTGCGACTTCTTTTTCGAACGCTTCGATGTCGGGGCCCATGATGAAATGGCCACTTTCGACGATGTTTTCGATGGCTTTTAAAATCGCAGGTTTAAGCGTTTGGTACTGCTTTTTTAAATCCAGGAGGGGAATCTTCATCCCTTAGTTGAAATATGTCGGCTACTTATTGTCAAGGAGCCCTGTCAAACCAGGTTTGCAGTGAGAATCGCACAACGGGTCGAAAGCTGCTTTTCATCGAAAGGGCTTCGGTTCCATCGCTTCGATTAAAGGTGAGGGAGTCGCCCTGTATCCCCGTTTCTAAAGAAGCATAAAAAACGCCCGCAAGATTGCGACGTGCGCCTAAAACGATGTCAATTCGAGTTCCCCGCATCCATCCCTGAAAAACCGAAGTGTCGTGAGGGTACTGAACATCCGAAAGTTTGGGGCCCGTGAAAAAATCCCACCCCCGATCTTCGGTAATCCAACCTAAATACATATGCGTTGGAATCTGAACATCGAAATACCAACCGTCTTCAAAACTGAGGCGTTTGAAAATCAGCGGAAGAAACTGATCGAATCCCGGATAGTGTCTCCAACGAACGCCAAAGAACGTTTCGTTTTTGCCGCTTCCAAGTTCGGGGTACAAGCCTTCGAAGGTCGCACCTAAAATCGTCTCCCATAGGCTGCCAGGGCCTCCGCCGACACTCACTCCTGTGTAGCGACTTTCGCCAATCACGATTTCGGGCAATGACGCCGTCTTTTCTTTGATGAAAAATGCCCCCGTTGCAAGTGTCGAAAGAGAGTTCATGGCATTTCCAGAATTTAAAACGGGGTTTAAAACCTCTGTTTGATGTCGGCGCTCATGATAAAAATCGACTTTGGGAACTAAACTGAATCCAAGACTCTTCACTTCAATCGGAAAAAATAAATTCGCATAGAAAGATTCATGGGACGCCTTGCCCAAAGGAAGTTTTGAATCCGTATCGGTTAATAGAGCCGAAGGAACGGCTTCCATTCCCGCCTCAGGTCCGTTGATTTTTTCGACAATGGGATAAGCTAGAGAAGCGAATAGAAAGTAAAAGAGGATAGAGATTTTCCAACTCATGAGACAAAATCATACATGCAATGTTTGCGAATAACACATCAAAAATTTGCGCTTACCATTCGGTCATGTTACTCGAATCCGCATGAAACCCTTCTATTTCGTTTTTATCTTATCCTTTTTATCGATTCTCTGTTCCGCGTCCTTGCTTCCTGAAAAAGCGGAAGTCACGATGACTCAAGGAGACGGACGCATCGGAACCTACGTTTCAAGCTGGAAAGGATTTCGGACTTCCTCGTACTGGATTGAAGGGCCCGACGGCTTAATCCTGATCGACACGCAATTTCTACCCAGCGCTTCAGAAGAGATGTTGAACTGGGCAGAGAAAGTGACTGCGAAAAAGGCGAAACTCGCGATTATTCTTCATCCTAATCCCGATAAATTTAACGGCACCGAGCTTTTTCAAAAACGAGGGATTCGAGTGGTAACCTCCTCGCAAGTTTTAAGTCTAATTCCTGCGGTTCACAAATTGCGGACGTCGTGGTTCTTTGAAAGTTTTAAACCCGACTATCCCACCGAGGTTCCGAAGCCCGAATCTTTTGGCGATAAAACGACTGAATTGAAAGCCGCAGGACTGACCGTTAAAGCGCACGTTTTAGGAAAAGGCTGTAGTGACGCGCATGTTGTCGTGCAGTTCGAAGACAATGTTTTTGTGGGTGATCTCGCAACGATTGGATTTCACAGCTGGTTAGAGTTAGGTCAACCCGAAGAATGGCTAAAGCGAATTGAAGAAATCAATGCGATGGAACCCACTTATGTTCGCACCGGAAGGGGTGGTTCGGGCGATGCCGATGTCTTAACGCGCGAAAGCGAATATTTAAATACCGTCATTCGGACGTTCAAATCGTTTCACCCTAAAAAAGGCAAAGCGCTCAAGAAATCGGACTCCGAAAAAATTGTAAAAACAATTTTACAGAAATATCCCAGTTACGATTATCCGAATTTCATTGAAAACGGAGTTGCAGAAGTTTGGAAATCTCTGTCTAAATAATCAGACGCTCTTCATTTTATCGAAGACACATTCCATGATTTTGACCACTTCGTCGACGGTTCCTTTGTCGATCGTCATCGCAGGTTGAATCCGGAAACTGGGAGCGTAAGACATCGTCAAGAGACCTTCCTGGAGGAACTCCATAAAGACCTTGTCACATTCGTTTTTCGAAAGAGGTTCTTTGGTCTTTTTGTCTTTGACCATTTCAATCGCCATAAAAAGCCCAGCGCCTCGGACCTGACCAATGAACGGATACTTTTCTTCGAAGTGTTTAATTTTTTGAAGGAAGTATTCTCCGACGACTTTTGAATTTTCGACAAGCCCTTCTTCGTCAATAATTCGGAGTGAAGTCGCGGCGGCAACCGATGCGAGAGGATTTCCTCCGTAGCTTGAAGAAGAACCCGATGGGTTAGACCAAGGTTTGGTCTCTACAATTTCTTTTTTCGAGAGAAGGGCCGCGATGGGGAATCCGCCACCGAATTGTTTTCCAAGGGTTACGATATCGGGTTGAACGCCTGAGTGTTCTGCTCCCCAATATTTGCCGGTGCGACCAAAGCCCGTGATCATTTCGTCGACGATCATGAGTGCGCCAAATTCTTTGGCGACTTCTTTAATCGCGGGAAGAAAATCTTTGGGAGGAATAATATTTCCGGCTGTACCCTGCATCGGTTCCGCGATAAAGGCCGCAATTTCTCCGCTGCTCGCATATTTCAAATGCTTCCTCGCAAAATCCACACAAGCCATTCCGCACGATTCGGGCTCCAGCTTAAACGGACAACGGTAGCAATTGGCGTAGGGGATAATATGCGCGCCAGGTACCATGGGTCCTAGCTTGTCTTTGAAATCCGATCCCATCAGCGAAAGGGTTCCCATCGTTTTTCCATGAAAACCGCCCCAAAAACTCACAAACTCGTATTTTCCGGTATAGCACTTCGAAAGACGCAAAGCAGATTCGACGGCTTCAGAACCGCCCGAATAAAGTTGAGCTTGGTCGACACCCGGGGCAGGAGGATGATTGCCGATGCGTTCGAAAAGTTCCACCCGCGCTTCGCTTGTAAAACTTCCGACCGAAATTTTTTCGACTTGGTTTTTGATCGCATTCACGTAAGTCGGATGGGAATGACCAAGTCCGTTGACTCCGATTCCACCAATAATATCTAAAAAGGTATTGCCGTCGATGTCAGTAACCGTACTGCCTTTGGCCTCTTGTGCGACGACGCCCGCTTTTAAGGCGAACCCCTGGAGACCGGGAGCCAAGTTTTTTTCTTCTCGGGCCCTCAGTTCCCGGCTTTTCGGACCTGGGATTGCAGTTTTGATTTGGGCTTTTTGGTTCTTGGGTTGGGAAGCGTTTATTTCCATAGCGCCAGCGTTATACCTCAAGTCTTGGGAGAATCAAAATTTCGTGAGAAGGGCTTGTCTTCGCAAAACTTTGTGTTCACAATAAACGTTTTTGGAGGCCAAAAATGTCCGAACACCATGCAAAAGTAACTTGGAAAAGACTGACCCCTGATTTCGCTTACGAAACATATGATCGCACTCATACCGTCGTTTACGGAGGAGGAAGTCTGATTTCGGCGTCATCCGCGCCAGAATTTTCGGGGAAAAAAGAATTGGCGAACCCCGAAGAAATGCTGGCCGCCGCATTAGCGAGCTGCCATATGCTAACCTTTCTTGCGGTTGCTGCAAAAAGCCGACTGACGGTCGATAGCTATACTGACAATGCCGTCGCAAAACTCGATAAAGGTGAAAACGGCAAAATGTGTGTCACCCATATTCGATTGAATCCCAAAGTCACGTTCAGTGGCGAAGCCCCGAGCCCGGAAAAGCTCAAAACGATGCATGAAAAATCCCATGCAAACTGCTTTATCGCTAATTCCCTCAAATGCGAAATGACGATTGATCCCGTTTAATTCTTCCATCTCGTCGCTCCGCTCCTCGCAACGACGGTCTGATTCAAGGTTTTCCTAATGAATGCCGAAAGAGAAGAGCTATGATGCGTCCGTCTGCCTTTAAAATTGCGCTGTTTTTATGGCTCGCCGTTGCGAATATTTGCAGCGCGAACCTCCGCTGCGAAAAAATTCTGGCGGCGCTCTATCAGAAGGTAGCCAGGTTCTATTCATTCACCACCAATGCGGACAATGAGGCGCATCTCAAAAGACTGACTGCCAAAAGCAATCAAGTTGATTCGATACTTCATATCGATTCTGCGAATAAAAAGTGGCAAAACGATTACGGCATGCAGAGCAAAGAAGTCGTCGATGCCGCCGAAAACCTTTTTCGAAAAAAGTTTCAAGAAGCGCTCGAAAACGACGACTTTTTATTTCCTTACCTCTTGTCGAAATATTCAGATTTTAAAACGATGCGACTTGCCTTTAAGGCCGTGCCTGCGTTTGCAAAGCCCGCGTTCGACACTCGTCTAAAAGCTTTGTTTGAAAAGGTAAACGAAAGCTTTGCGAAAGATTTAGGTCCCTCTTTACAAGAACTCGCCCCGGATATTAGCCATCGCATCGAAACGGCACCCAAAACTCGATTAGATTCCCAAATTGCCTCATGGCATACGGCGGGCTTCGCGCAGAAAAATGGGGTGTCGAATCCCGTAGTGATCGCGGATCTTGCGGGCTTAAGAGCGCGTTTTGCACGAGAAGATTTCGGACAAAGAACCGATAAAAATGTAATTCCCATACGGACAAACGACGCGAAGATTGCTGAAACCTTAAAAAGGATTTGGGAACACCACGATGCCGTTTCCCTTAAAAACCTTCCGAAAGGCCTCGTGGAAATCGAAGACGGTGTCGCTCTTCCCAGCTACGAACTTCTGGATATTTTTCGAAAGGCCCCGTCCTTTTCAAGTGAGGGTGTTCAACCCAATACCGCGTTCGAGCGTTATTTGGCATACATCAAAACGCAAATGAAAGAAGCAAACCTCCCTGAACTTTCAAATGAGGAGATCATTCAACTCAGAGATTTGTCGAGTTTGTCGGATAAGTTTTCGCCCTCCATCAATTCCACTGGGGGTGAGAGGCCCACGTTCGAAGGTCAGCCGATTAGCGTCGATATTAAAGGAGTGGGTGCACTCAATCTTCAAAAGCTGATTAAACATCTCGTAAAAATGGACCGAACGCGCACTCACGAGGATTTGGTTTTAGATGCGGTCAATGCGGCCCGCGAGAGCGAAAAAGAGGCGACGGAGTGGGTGGATCGCCAAAGAGACACGGTTCAAACGGCGGCTCGTTTAAGTAAACTTGTCGACTCTGCATCTCAAGTGCGTTTTTCGGGCGACGATATGACAATTACTTGTAGCGAGAAGGATCTAAATTCCGAAAAGTTTAAAAAATTTCTAGCGCTTCTGCATGCAAAATCGCCTGGGCAATTTCGTGTGGCCGTTCCCGAACGGCAGATGAAGGGTTGGAATCACTCGAAGGAATTATCCGACCTCGAGAAATCTGAAGTCGCTGTTCAGCTCGAGATTCTTGAAAAGTCTATTCGTAAAGAGTTCAAATCGAACGACGTCGATCTGGCGTTCAGTGCGATCTCAACGCCTCTCGGGTTTGAAGTGACAGGGTTTATTACGGGAAAAAAGGTATCTCCCGAATTAAAAACCAAAGTGGAAGACGTTGCGAAACGCAGTCTTCAAGGCATGGGTTTGAACTACCAGCTGAAAGAGCTTGTCATCAATCCGGCAAAGCCGAATTAGTGGGGTTTTTTAGGAGAAAGAGCGAGTTCTTCTTCGCTTGTGATCACAGAGTTCGCTTCTAAAGAATCATCGAGGTTTTCTTCGGCGCTCGCGTTCTGCGCGTGAGCGGCAGCTTCTCTTTGTCTCATCGCACGACCAATCGTCCAAAGACGTTCGATCGCAGAAATATTACTTAAGAGTGCAACGAAGAACGTTGCGAGAAGCAGCGGGTATCCCACAGTCAGTGGAAAATTAAAAAACGTATCAAGCCACGGCATCGGAATCGGCGAAAGCGCCGCTCCTAAAATCAAATAAAACGCGCGCTCAGGACGTCTCATAATCCCCGGAGGCGGCGGAATATGAAGCGCTTCCGCCTTTGCCGTCGAGTAACTCACCATAAAAGATCCCGCGAGTGCGAAGAGCGCAATAATTTGTAGAGGAGCGACTTGTCGGTAGTAAATCACGACGCCCGCTAAAAAGAAAAACTCAACATATCTGTCCACTGCCGCATCTAAAACTTCTCCCGCATCGGAAGCCACGTGAGTCAATCTTGCGACCATGCCATCGAGTGTATCTAAAAATGCAGAGTAGGTTGCGAAGAGCGCCCCAAAACCAAAATAACCGTACGCTAAAGAAGTTCCGGCCAGTCCGCCGAGTACCAAAGAAGCCCACGAAAGTTGATTGGGAGTAATTCCGGTGAACACTAAAAAGCGAGCAATCGGTTGGAGAGACCAATAGGCCATTTCCATTAAGCCTTTGCCTAAAAGAACACTTCCCCCTTGTTTGTCGACTCTTGAAAACTGAGCTTTGCCTCGAGTCATTACCCGAAAGGTATAAGCCAGAACGACGAGGAGAAGAATTCCAATGAGGGCAATCGAATTTACGACGTCATAAGCAAGCATTTGAAATTCCTACCCCTTTATAAGCGGATTTAAGATTTTCTGCAACTTCTCTCATCCGACTTCAAAATTGATATAAGTATTCTTAATTAATAGGGATTTCGCTAGAGAGGGGAAGCTCCACAGACCGCTCACTCGCCGATTGGTATGCGGCGGAAATAAGTTGAATGCACAGATAAGCTTCTTTCGCTTCTTTGCTGACGTAATCGTTTGTCGCAATCGCTTTTTTGAAAAGATCAAACATGGAGTTAAACCAGGTCGCATGGCTTGCATCCATCCAGTTCGAAGCGATCTGCCTTTTATCGACATGCCAGGTGACGGCACCCTGTGCGACATCAGGTCCCGAAGTCTTTTGCATGAGCGCAACCTGCATCTCATCATCATCGACGGTGATCGCGCCAAATTCGCCTTGAATCGTGTAAATCACTTTTCGAACGCCCGCGGTCCAAGTCAAATTCACATTGGCAATTCCGGTTGGAAAAGTCAGGACGGCTGAAAAATTATCTTCGGTATCCCATTTTTCGGGTTCGAGATTCGACATCTTCGCCGTGACGGCCGTCGGATAACTTTTTAGCCAGTCAAACGTTAGATAAAACGTATGACTTCCATGATCCATTGCAATTCCGCCACCGCTGTATTGTTTGCTGCGTCTCCAATTCGTTTTCCACTCGGTCACCCCTTTTGCATGGGTGTTGCGAAATGTATTCAGTGTCAACGAGCGAACTTTTCCGATTTGTCCGCTTTCAATCACTTCTTGAATCGCTTTCACAACAGGAGCGTGCTTGTAGTTGTGACAAGGAAATAGAACACGTTTGTATTTTTGGGCAGCCTGTAAAAGTTCTTTTGCTTCTCCTAAATTCACCGTCAAAGGTTTTTCGCAGAGAACATGCAGTCCTTTTTCGAAAGCGAGGAGCGCAATCTCGGCGTGAAATACGGGAGGCGTTGAAATATCGATGAAGTCTAGGTTCTCGGCTTCTTGTTCGAGAAGAATTTCGTAGTCGGTGTAAAGTCTAACTCCGGGATGTTTTTGCATCGCGAGATCCCGTCTCGCTTCACAGATATCGGCAATCGCGACGATTTCGACATCTTTTCCCATTTTGTTACGAGCTTCGTAAGCGGCCGCATGGCCTAAAGAAGAGATAAATCCGTATCCAATAATTGCGCCTCTTAAGGGGCGATTCGCAGTATTTGTCATAGACGCTCCAAGTGACACAGTCTTACCATAATCAAAATCACATTAAAACCCGGTCGCGTTGAATCGAAAGGTGATCGATTTGCTCCTGCCAATAGCGTTCGGTTCCGAAATGGGGAAACGCCAATTTAAAAGCGCCGTCGTCTTTACGTCGCGCGATCCATGCCGAGAAATAGATGAGACGTAGAGCTCTCAAAGGTTCGATCAATTTAAAATGTTCGTCGTCAAAATCTCGGAGGGTTTCGTAAGAGCCGACCAGAATGTCACGATTTTTCATCGCGTACTCGTCGTCTCCGCCGATAAGCATCCAAAAGTCCTGAACGGCCGGACCGTAAAGCATGTCGTCAAAGTCGATGAAGTAGGGTTCGTCCCCGCGCCATAAAATATTGCCCGCATGGCAATCGCCGTGGATGAGCGTCATGGGAAGATTTTTGAATCGAGGTTCGATAGCTTGTACGATATCCGAACAAATCTGCTGGTACCGAGGGCCTAAGCCGTCTCCGAGAAGGCCGATGTCTTTTAAAATTTTTAGAGAATCCGTCCCGTAAGTTTGCGGCGTTAAGGACATGCGTGGAGCCTTTTTGAGTTTATCGCCGACATTGTGAAGACGTGCGAGGTAGTGGCCCAATCTTTTTAATTGTTCGGGATTTAATTCGGGCTCAAGTCTTCCGGGACGCTTTTCAAAAATCGAATAAAAAACCCCGTTAATTTCAAAAAGCGTTTCACCCTTTTCATTTTTAGTCGGAGGAACTACGGGAATTTCCGCTTCGAGAGATTTCAGTAAAAATTCATGCTCGGCCAAAATCGTGTCTTTCGACCATCGACCCGGTCGATAAAACTTGATGACGATATGGGAGGCATCTTCGAACTCGACGTCATACACTCGGTTTTCCATTGCGTTGAGTGCTTGGAATCGACCCGTGCAACGTCCGCCTAAAATTTCTGCTGCTTGAAAGATCTGGTCGGGGAGAATGTGATCGAAATTACTGAGCACTTATTTTTTCACAACGATTTGAACGGGAATTTTCATTTCGCGCTTTTGTGGGAAGAAACAAGTTTTATCGTTACAAGCTTGAAATCTCAACGACGCGTCTAATTCTACTTTTCCCAGTTTACTGGCGACTCCCGTTCCAATGGGAACTCGAATCTGAAACTCATCTTCGTAACAGGAAATATCTTCAGAAGAATCTTTTAGGCGGTAAGGTTTGCCTTCCGGATAAGTCGGCGTTTTTACTTCGAGACCCTCTTTTGAAGTCACGGTTAACGCTGTGGCGATGAGGTTTGGTTTGGAAGCGGGATTCGCTTGAACATGCATTCCCGGATAAACTTTCGCGGTGATGATGGCCTCACCGGGTTTCCCGGGCTGAATGGTTGCGGCTTTGACCGAAGTGATTTTTAAATAGTCTTCGGGTTTCACATCTTTTTTGACATCATCCGCCAAAGAGAAGACTGAGAGAAAAAGCCCGATAAAAATAAGAAATGGTTTCATGCGGCCGAGTATACCTCAAATCTTGCGGGGTGCCTATCGAATGGAGTATCATTTAGAGAGCTAGCAGACTCCGCCATGCTCAACATCAAACACTATACAGATTCGGATTACCGCACAGAGCCCTGGAAAAACGGCAAGGGCGAGACTTCGGTCATCGCAATGGATGAGCATTCTCCTTTCCTCTGGCGACTGAGCCGAGCGCTCCTGAAAGAAGATGGGCCCTTTTCGGATTACACTTCTTACCAGCGACTTTTTGTTTTGCTCAAAGGCGGACCGGTTGATATTCAGCATGCAGAAAAAAAAGGACGAGTGTTGTCTGAAATGACTCCTTACACTTTCGACGGAAGCTGGAAAACCGAGGCTCGACTCAAATCCATGGCCGTCGATTTTAACGTCTTACTTCTTCAAGAAAAATGCCGCGGGAGTCTTTACCCCACGTTTTTAAAACGAAATGCAGAGATGCAATTTCCAATCTCTGGGACTGAACATTTTATTTATTGTGTCGAAGGCCAAATCGAAGTCCTCGAATCCAATAACGCCGAGAAAATCCATTTAAAAGCCGGCGAGACTTTGCAGGTTTCCCGCAAATCTAAAAAAGAATTCCTAAACCTACGAGCCGTCGCCACGTCCGATCGCGCATCCTGTTTGTGGATCCCTCTGCATACTTAGTAGTTCGCAATGACGAGGTTATAAAGTAAGCTCATCAAATGCGTAAAAGAGATGTGCTTTTGTGGGTCACCATTCTTTCTTTCGTTGCCGTAGGACTTCGAAACTTTGAAGAAGGCCTTTCGAGCGATGCGCCTTTTTACTCCACCGTCGCTCGAAACATTGTGAAGTCGGGCGATTGGCTGCGCATGTCGACGAGTGTCCCCGGTTTTGAGCCGTACTACGTCGAACACCCACATTTAGGCTATTGGGTCTTAGCCGCCGTCTTTAAAGTTCTCCCTATCGCAGACTGGTCCGCAAGAATTCCCGGCCACTTGTTTTATATCCTCTTTCTATGGATTTACTTTTTGTGGATTCAAAAAAAGTTTTCGGAGAAAACCGCCTTTTGGTCCGTCATTTTACTTTGGTCGTTTTACCGATTTTCAAATTTCTTTTCGAACGTCTATCTCGACCCAGGATGTTTATTTCTCGGCTTCAGCTCAATTCTGCTTTTTGAAATATCCATCGAAGAAGCCAAAAGAAGTTTCGCGTTTTTAGGAGGAATGGCTCTGGCACTTTCTGCAATGTACAAAGGCCTCACCGTCGTCGGATTTTTACCTGTTTTTTTGGTTCCGCTCGTTTTTATCAGACGATCCGCTATTGAAAAATTAAGCTGCAGTTTAATTTTTGTTGTGGGTTTTATCCTTCCACTTCTTGCGTATCTGGGGATTGTTTTGAACAGCAGTGTTCCTGATTTTTTCGATATCTATTGGGAACACCAAATGACCAATCGATTCGCCAAAGCGTGGAGCTTCCTGGGACTTCTCGATCCTCCTTTTTGGAAGGAACTCCTTTTCGATTCCTACGGATTTCTTCTCATTCTCCCCGCCGCTTTCGGGCTTGCGATAAGAAAGAAACAGTATTTGATCCCCCTCGCGTTTTTTACGAGTTTTTTAGTGATGTACGCCGTGACCTATCGGAAAGGCACTCAATACTGGTTGATGCTCCTGCCTTGGATTGCTCTTTTCGGAGCCGACTTGATTCTCTCTAAAATTCCTTGGGCTGTGAGTTCCGCAAAAAAAGCAAGCGTCACGCTCGCAATTGCAATCGTGTTCGTCGCTCAGTGGTTACCTGTCAGAGTGCATGGGTTAAAAGCGCCCGAAGAACGAGACGCCTTACAAAAGTACTCTGATTCTCCTGTGATGGTTTTAATTACGGATCAATATGAGATGAATTTTCTCGGCGCTTCTCGGATTGCTTGGTATACCGAGCGCGAAATCGAATACATCAAATCGCCCCGCACTTTTATTCCTACAAAAACGGGAAGACGTCTTTTTTATTACCTCGATACGCTGGGAACGGAAGAACTTTCTGTTCAAGGCTTTTGCTTTAAAAAGAAATTTTCAAAATCTGAGCTCTGGGGAGATTGCGGGTCGCCGAAGCTTTAATCTCTTCGCCTTGTAAAAGTTTGACTTTCCCAATGAAGTTTTACGGGGAACTCCGTTTCTAATTTTTTACCGCCATCGACCAGTCCAAAAATTTTTCCGGTGGCAGTCATAACGAGAACCCTTTGTTCCGCTATTTCGTCACCTTTCAGAGAATAATGGTTGTAGTAGTAGCTATTTTTTCCAATCCCGGAGGAAACGGGAATGATTTGGCCACTTGAAGTGACTCGCAAAGGAATTTCTCCGTCAGGTAGCTTTTCTGGATACGGCGTCATACCGCTTTCGCCGGACGTTGAGTTCCAGTAGTACAGAGATTTATCGATTGAATTAATCGCCCAAACCTGAATTTCATCTCCGATTTGATGAGCCGAGATTGAGTTAAGCCATACTTTTCCCGGAAAACTTAAAGTTTTTTCTAATTGCAGCTTTTGAGGTTCCACAATAATGACCTGACCTAGGTTGTTCGCCAACAGAAGATTTTTATCGGATAACACATGGATAAAATCGATCCCGTTGACCAAGTTCTCTCTGTCCTTAATCGTAATGACCCTCTCAAAACGCTCCAATTGGTACGCGAATTCGGGATGAGTTGAAGGAATGAGGACTCTCTCCGAGGCATCTTTCGATTGAAAATCAACTAAGCCCGTTTTTATCGGTTCAATCTTATAGGTCGGCTGTCCTAATCGTGGCTCGACGTCGCCGGTCACTCGAACAGGCCCGACTAAAAGAGCTCTTGCCACTTCGCTATTTGCAGCGATTCGAGTCGGGACGACTTTGGTACGATAAACATGATTATCACTCGCGACATAAAGATAGGTCGGAGTTACCTTTTCGGCAGCAGCCAAATCCTTTCTATCTTGCGCGTCTCGAATCGGATGTTTTTTCTCTGCGACAGAGCGGAGATATCGCACCGGAAAAGAATCCCGCTCCAACTCACGATGGATGGGTTTAAAAAGGGTGGCGGCACTGAGGGTTCCAATACTTTCTGGAGAAATATTCAGAGCGACTCTATCTGGGCTATAAAATTTCAAAACGCCGGTTCCGTCGAGAACCATTGCGTACGCGCCTTGGTCCAATTGAGGTTGGATGGCAAAAGAACGAACTTGGTTCCAGAGTCGGGTGGCCCTTGGTTCGTAAGCCAATTTAAACTGCGGGGTGGGAACTCCATCAACCTCGACGATCTGATCGTCGTACCAGGTAAAGCCTCTCGACTTGTCGTAAGAAGCGGTGCGGACATCGCGAGTTCCAAAAGCCGTCGCAAATTGAGTCGTACAATCAAAAGCGAAAACAGAAAGAGAGCAAAAAAGCAGAACAAAAGTCGAAAGTTTCATATAAGCTCCTCGGAAAAAAAGAGTTAACATGGAGCATTAACTGAAACAATTTTTGGATGACGCGAAGTGTGATTAATGAAGACAAAAATTAACTGCCGCTCGAAATCGTCGATAGGTGCGAAGAAAAGAAACTTGTCATTGCGAGGGTGTGTAGCAGCCGCGGCAACCTTTGTGTTCCGAAACTGGGAAGGTTGCCGCGGGTGCTACGCACCCTCGCAATGACGGAACACTCGAGTTCTGCGAGATTGCTTTCTAGAAACTCAATTCTAAACTCGGATCACCGAAGTAATGCGCGGTCCAGTTGATCCAGCGGACTTCTTGAATGTCTTTCATTCCGACAAAAGCCACTTTAGAAGCTTGATGGGCTTTTCCCAACTGAGTCAGATGATTTGTGAAAATCGAATGAATAAATTGACGGTGAAGCATTTGCGAACCGCCGGGAGTTTTGGTCGAATTTGGATCTGGATCTTCTGGAGCTAACCCATAAGACGAGTTTCCGATCGCAGAGACCGCAGCATTTGTCGCCGTAACCATTTTATCCACGAAAGAACCGACCGTGAACTTCGCGGCCAAGCATCCTTGAGTGTAGTAAACAAAAGGATTGGCGTTGGTAAATGCAGAAATGTTCGATGAACTCAGTTTCATATTCGTCGATTGATTCGAATGCCCTAAATGATTGACCATGCTGATAGGATTTTGGGAAATCGCCTTTTGTGCGTCTTTTCCGGACCACTTCGAAGCCTTGTCGTAAAACTTCGTCAATTTCCAATCATTGGAATATCCTGTCGTTGTAAAATTATGGTCTGAGCATTCGCCGACCAGCTGATTCATGTAATCGTCGCCGTAAAGATTTAACTCTTTAAAAAGTTCTTCTCCGAGAAGCGCTGTCTCTTGAGAAAGTTTATGAGACTTTGTGTAGAGAGTTTTTCGAACAAAGTTTTGGAGTTGGGCTTGAGTTTCAACGACTACGCGACCCACGGTGACTTCAGGAAGAAAATCGACATCTCCCCCGTTTTCGCCATCGGTTGTTTCCCCCCACTTGTCATTTCCGTTGCCGTTAAAGGTTCCATCGAGATTGCTGTAGTAGAGATCTGCGGGAATATTTTCTTCGAGCGTTGTCCAGTATCCGAAATACGCTTTGATTTTTGTCCAAAGCGGTCTTGCTGGAAAGAAAGGTTCCGAAGAAGACTTCACACTTTTTCCAACGAGTAAAACGTACTGGATACCCGTAGTTTTGTATTCGTCACGGATAAAATTACGGATTTTTTCGACTCTGTCTGTTCCCGCAGCTTCATCGATTTTCGCAAGCGAAACGACTTTGGATTTTAAACCTTTTTCGGTGAGACTTTTTTGAAGGTCCTCGAGTCCGTTTGCTCCGGTAAATCCGATCACTTTAGGAGTTGCTAAAATTAAGTAGTCGTTTGTTGCTTCTTCGCGAGAAGCATACGCCGAAATTGTTTCAGGATTGCTGACGAGGTTCTTCAGTTCTTTTGCTTGGTGAGAAAAAAGTTTTACTGGAGCTTCGGAGCTTCTTGACGTTGAAAGCGTAAGTTTGAATTGAGAGAAGGCTTCGATGCTCTTGTGGTCGATTTCACGAATGGGATAGACATTGACGACAAGAACCGTCACACCATGAAGCACTTGTTTAGAAACCGTATATTTCTGGGCAGGATACTGGGAATCGTATTGCGGAGCTGCTTCGTGTTTGAGATCTTTTGGCGCGTTTCCAATCCATGAGATTGGCATTTGGGCGGCTGATGTTACGATTTGTCCTGAATAAGCTCTGGTCCCCGTGACTTCGAACTTTGCTTTTTGAAAATTTCTTCCTGAGGGAAGAGCAACGAGAAACGTTTTGACCGGAACCGAGGGAAGACCCGCTTCCATGGTTTGAAGAAGACCATTCTTTTTAATTTCAAACTTTTGGTCGGCGCTCGGCACGAGCACTTCGCGATCAAAGGTCCCGAAAACTTCGATAGAATTTCCCGAATCTCTCTCGGCCACTTTAAAATCAGAAGCTTGAAGGGAATGAGATAAAATCAAAATGCAAACGATGAGAAAATAAACGGGGGATTTCATTTTTAGCTCCGCTCTTTCGCAATGACCGCGAATGGTTTATAAATTGTAGGGTGAAACGAACGTTATGAAGAAATGGTAACTGATTTTCATAGACGATGTAAACGGGGAGCGCGCTCACAGGGCGCGTTAAGAAAAGATGATCCGAACTCGACTGGCAAAAGATAGAGGTTCATTCGAACACGGATGGTTAAAAACCCATCATTCGTTTTCATTCGCCGACTACTACGATCCCGCGCATCTCGGCTTTAAAACACTACGAGTCATCAACGAAGATTTTATTTCTCCCGCTCAAGGCTTTGGAACTCACGGCCACAGGGACATGAACATCATTACGTATATTGTTTCTGGCACACTCGAGCATAAAGACAGTATGGGAACAGGCGCCCAAATCAGTGCCGGCGAATGGCAATATATGAGCGCGGGAAGTGGGGTCGAACACAGCGAGTTCAACCCTTCTCAAACCACGTCGGTGCACCTCTTTCAAATTTGGATCAAACCCAATGTGCACAGTGCAAAGCCGCGCTATGATCAACTCAAAAAGAGTAACGAAGATTCTTTTTGGCGTGTGGTCGCTTCTTCGGAAGAAAAAGTCGGACAAATTCGACTCGATCAAAACGCGGTCGTCACTCATGTGAAATTCAAAGCGGGCGAAGTAAAAGCCTATCAGCCCAAAAAGGGCGCATCGGTTTGGATTCAGATGGTGAAGGGAAGCCTTCAGGTCAATTCCACCGAAATTTCCGCCGGCGATGGACTCGCGATCGAAGGCGAAGACACTTTAAATTTAAACCCGAGTGGTGAAGCAAACGAAAAAAGGCCAGAATTCATCTTATTTGAATTATTCTAATGTTTTAGCCTTTATTTGCCTAAACTACTCACTTAGACTATTACCCATCGATGCTTTCGAACCGCTTTTCTAATTATTTCTCCAGTAATGCCCGCTCGCAGGGGCACGTCTACTACGTCAAGGGTAGCGTTCAAGATATTGAATTAGCTGGGGGAAGTATCAATGCGATCGTCCAAGGGACGTTTCCATACCAGACAAGGCTCGAATGGGCCGAGTCGGAAGAAGAACTGGAAACTTCCTGCACTTGCCCTCATTTTGCGGATGGTTTTTTCTGCAAACATCTCTGGGCGACCCTCCTCGCGGTGGAAGAACAAATGCGTTTGACCCCAGAACTTTCCGCAGAATTTTTGGTATTTTTTGAGACCGCCTCAAATATTGTCCTGTCCCACACGTTGCCACGCGACAGCGGATCGCGTGAGGGGGCCTTTAGAAGACCTCCGCGCCGAACAGCCCAACCCGAGCGGGCCGAGCGTCAACGTTTTGTTTCCTGGCGACATCAGATTGATAGAATCGACCAAGATACGGCGGCCATTCAGTCTCAATCCCATTTTGAATCGGATCCCAATCTGACTTTAGAAATCGGCAGTGAGATTTGTTACCAACTTGTTCTGACTCACACTTTCGTTCCGTCGCCCGTGATCAAATTTCATAAACGAGCGCTCACACGCGCAGGCGTTCCGGGACGTCTCAAGGCTTTGAAATTTTCAGACGCTCAGATTGAGAATTTTCCTCCCGAAGATAAAAAAGTTTTGGCGATGATGATCGGAAGCCGGCCCACGATGGAATACACGCCGAATGTTTCTCATCAACCCTTGTATGTAGGAACAACGCTTTCACGCCTCAATCAAGATGTGATTTTAGAGCGCCTTTGTGCTCTAAACCGAATTGGTTGGTCGCCCGATGCGAACAAACAACCCAACGAGCTAAATCTATTGGGATGGGATTTAGGAGCTCCGTGGAAATTCGAACTTTATTTTGAAGAGGTCGAAGAAAAAGGCTGGAAAGTTCACGGCCGTTTGGTCCGAGAAGAACAAGTGGTAGAAATCACCGAACCCATCGCTTTCATTCAGACCGGGATTATTGTCTTCAAAGAAACTTTGTGCCGATTCTCGAACCCCGAATCCATTCCTTGGATTCAGCAGCTCCGTCGTGCCGAGGGGCTTTTCATTCAAACGAGCGAAGCCGAAGCTTTTGTGATGCGAATGACCGAAATGGAAAGAGGCATTCCAGATATTCATTTGCCCGAATCTTTTCAATGGAAAGTGGTTAAAGAAAAACCGACTCCAAAAATCAGTTTTATTTCTGAAGGCAGTAACGGCGGATCGCCCGAAATCACAGGATACTTAAGTTTTCTCTACGGAACTTCTCGCTCTAAAAAAGATGCGGAAGCCTCTATCTTTTTAGATAAAGCGAAAAAACTGATTTATATCCGCGATGATGCTTTTGAAAAAGTGGCGCGCGATAAGTTGGCGACTCTAGGGCTTGAGCCCTCGCGCTACTTCACGGGGCCCAATGATGAGTATCGAGTGCCTCCAAGATTTTTTGTTCCAGCGGTGCAAGATCTTCTCAAAAGCGGTTGGAGAGTTGAGTCCGAAAGAGTTTCTGTTCGTAATTTAGGAGAAGTGCGAATCGAGGTCACATCCGGCATTGATTGGTTCGATCTCAAGTTCATCGAAGAGGGAAGCCGGTCGAAAACGGACATGCCTCAGATTTTAGAAGCCTTGAAAAAAGGCGATTCGTTTGTAGAGCTCGGCGATGGTTCGCGAGCAATTTTGCCCGAAGAGTGGTTGAAGCGATTTGAATCTTTGGCAAAACTGGGCGAAATCGACGGTGGAAAACTCCGATTCAAAGCCTCTCAAGCTTTTCTTCTTGAAACCTTACTCGAATCTCAGACCGGAAAAGTCACAAAAGATGCGGTCTTCAAAAAGTTGACGGACAAACTCGCAGACTTCGAAAAAGTTCGTGCGAAAAAAGAATTGTCGACTTTTAAAGGCAAGCTCCGTGACTACCAAAGAAAAGGTTTGGGATGGTTGAGCTATCTCGAAAACTTAGGATTAAGCGGATGTCTTGCAGATGACATGGGGCTTGGAAAAACGATTCAAGTCTTGGCACTTTTGCAAAGCCGTAAAGACGCACAACATCCGACTTTAATCGTCGCACCCAAAAGCTTAGTCTTTAACTGGATTTCAGAAAGCCAAAAATTCACGCCTTCTTTAAAGGTAATCGAGTATACGGGCGGCAGTCGGAAAGAGGTGCTCTCTCAATTCGCTGAGGCCGATTTGATTGTCACGACTTATGGATCGGTTCGAACCGATATTCTGGAGCTCGCAAAGCTTCAGTTTGATTATGTGATTTTAGATGAGTCCCAAACGATTAAAAATTCATCCTCACAAATAGCAAAAGCCGTCCGATTGCTTAAAGGCGAACACCGGTTGGTATTGACGGGAACTCCGATTGAAAACCATGTTGGAGAATTGTGGTCACAGTTTGAATTTTTAAATCCCGGAATGCTAGGTCCCGAGCAATCTTTCAAGAGAATTTCGGAAAGTACCGACTCGCAAGCCGCGCTGACAACGATGAGCCGCGCCCTTGAGCCTTTTATTCTTCGCCGAACCAAAGAACAAGTTCTGAAAGAACTGCCTCCAAAAACCGAGCAACTTCTTTATTGCGAGTTCGAAGAAGACGAACGCAAAAAATACGACGAGCTACGCGAATACTATCGCGTTCGCTTAAATGAACGTCTCGAAAAATTCGGTGCGAATAAATCTCAAATTCAGATCCTAGAAGCGCTCTTAAGAATGCGACAAGCATCGTGTGATTTTAGGCTGGTGAACCCCGAAGTGGAATCACTTCCGGGACCTAAAGTCAGAGCGCTACTCACGCAACTTGAAGATATTTTAGCTTCGGGCCATAAGGCGCTCATCTTCTCGCAATTCACAAGCTTTCTTTCGATCGTGAAAGGGCATTTGGATCACGCGAAAATCAAGTATGAGTATCTAGATGGCGCGACGACTGATCGCAAAGAGCGTGTTCAACGTTTCCAAGAAGAAAAAGATTGCCCGATTTTCTTACTCAGTCTGAAAGCCGGCGGCGTGGGACTCAATTTGACGGCGGCCGACTACGTTTTCGTTTTAGACCCCTGGTGGAATCCCGCGGCTGAAGCTCAAGCAATCGATCGAGCTCATCGCATTGGTCAAAAACATCCCGTGATGGTTTATAGACTCATCGTCAAAGACACGATCGAAGAAAAAGTTTTGGAGTTACAAAAAAAGAAGAAGGCTCTGTCTCAAGCCGTATTGTCCAATGAAAAATCTGTCATTCGCGCCATTACGCCTGAAGACATCAATACGTTGTTCAGCGCTTAAGTTTCCACCCCGTCGCTTCGCTTCTCGCAACGACGGAGAATCAACTACCCTTTTTCTTTAATTCGGACTTTTACTTTGTAGGCGGCTTTCGAATGATAGGAATATTTGTTTTCTTCTTCTCGAATCATCGAAGGGGAACCGCAGGTCAAATTGATAAGGCTGTTGCTTTTATTTAATTCTTTTAAATTATCGCGCCATTCTTTGCAGGCTTCTTTCCATTGAGTACGAGCCTTGGTGCGATCGAACTCTGGCGAACCAATAATCTCTTCCGACCCGTCGATAATTTCGTATTCGATACACTGATTGAGATCCTTCACGCCCTTTTTGATCATAATCGTTGTATCTTTCTCGGAGGGAATATCTTCAACCCGAACTCCCGTCCTTTCGGCGAGAAGTAAAGCGGGTAAGAGAGCAATCGAAAGAAAGAATTTAGTCATAAACACTCCTGAAACGATAGTAAGTGCACAGTGATGACAATGCACGTCGCATTGAGCTGAATTTAATCCCGTATTCTGTCGGTTTACTGCCTCAAAACGTTAAAATGGGTGGCCTCTATCTTGCTCCTCAGTATAGAGGACTTAGGAGTGTTTTTCAGTGCGAGCGCTTGAATTTTTATTACTGACGGCATTTATTGTGGGAAATTTAAGCTCCCATTTGTCGCTCCCTGTTTCGAATGCGGTGGCTGCCGAAACGACTTCCAGTAAAGTCACTTCCTCGCAGAGCGCTTGTGAAATTAAGTTTCTCTCACATTTAGGATGGAAAATTGAAGGTGGCAGTAAGAATTCCAAAGTCCAAACCGACTCCATTTCAAAGATTTTCCTACCTTCCGATTTTGATTCACTCGATGATCAGTTAAAATCAACTCTCCTCTTTGAAACTCTCCATTCTGAGAGTACGGCAATTCGGTACTGGGAGCGAGTTGTTGAGGTCACGCCCTCGAAAGATGCGTTGTACCGACATCGCAAGGTTTTACTCAATCAAGAATTGATTTCGGTCTATATCCCTCGCGAAATGGAAACGGGAACGAAAGATTTTTACGATGAACTCTTCAAAATCTCGGCTTCTTATTGGGTTGAAACGGCGAACCAAAGTTTAAGAGGCTGGGTTCTCTCTTCTGAACAAAAAGAAGTCTTAAAAACCGAGTTAGAAAAATTTTATTTGAAATATCCCGACGTTAGGTTCTGGAATACCCCCGAGCTCGCAAAGGGGATGGAGACTCATCCGCTTTTTATCGGAATAAAGATGGACGAGACGCTTTCGCAAAGTTTGGGTGCCTATTGGAAGAAACGGCAAGAAAAGGAACTTCACAGTCCCTTGCTAATAGAGATTCACCCTAGAAAAGTGATTAAGAAAATGTACGAGTCCGAACTGAACCGATTTCTTAAAACGTGTCTTTCAAATCCGTGATTACTGAACGAGTTTTTTAAGCTCGCCGGTCGAGTAGAGGTCGTTGATGATATCGCACCCGCCGACGAATTCGCCGTTGATAAAAATCTGTGGAATCGTAGGCCACTGGGTGAACTGTTTGATTCCATCTCTGAGCTCAGGATCGCTTAAAACATCGCGTGTTTCATAAGAAACGCCTAAGTCCGAGAAAATATCCATCACTCTTTTCGAAAACCCGCACATTGGCATTTGTGGGGATCCTTTGACATACAATAAAATTTTATTGGCTTTGACTTCGGTTTCGATCTTTTTTTGAATTTCGCTCATCTTAATTTCTCCCTGCCTCTTTTGGCGTCATTGTCTTAAGCTTTAAAGCATGAATTTCAGCTCCGACCGCTGATCCTAAAACGGCGTAAACCATCCGGTGTCTTTCGACCGGATTTTTGCCTTCAAATAAGTTGTAAACGACGGTCATTTCAAAATGGTCATTTGTGCCAGTCATATCTACGACTTTTGCGGATGAGCCGGGCAACTTTTCTTCGACGATGAGTTGGATCTTTTGCGGTGAAAACATGGTGCTTTGTAGCCTAAAGGGCTATTTTTTGCAATTCTTTGCAATTGGAGCAGTGATTGCCTTCGGTAAAGCCTTTGGATTACAATCTCTTACTCCCATGAAAAACGATTTACGCATTGTTTCCCTGATTTCAAGCAGTACTGAAATTCTCTGTAAATTGGGATTAGAATCCCAGATCGTCGGAATTTCCCATGAATGCGATTACCCCGAAAGTATTAAGACTTTGCCCGTTTGCTCGGCCCCTAAACTCAATCCTAATCAGTTTGGAAAAGACATCCACGACGATGTTCAAAGGCTGATTAAACAGGGCTTAAGTATTTACGACATTAAAACGGACGTTCTGGAGAAGCTCGCTCCGGATCTCATCGTCACTCAAGACCAATGTCAGGTGTGTGCGGTTTCTTTAAGCGATGTGGAAAAGGCCGTCTGTCATCTCACCCAGCATCCGGCAAAAATTTGCACACTCGTTCCTCATACTTTGGAAGATATCGCCGAAGACTTTTTAAGGATCGGCGAAGCAACAGGTAAAACCCAAGAGGCAAAGAGTTTAAAGACTGAATTCTGGATTCATCTTAATCAGATCAACGCAAAAGTTGGGACTCATGGAAAGTATCGTCCTCGTGTTTTGTGTATTGAATGGCTCGATCCGTTGATCATTGCGGGGTCCTGGCTTCCTGAAATTACGAGGCTCGCCGGTTGCGATCCCCTTTTAGTGACCGAGCAAGGTCCGTTTAAAACGGTCACTTGGCAAGAGGCAAGAGAATGTAATCCCGATTTTGTTTTAATTTTTCCCTGCGGTTATGGGATTGAAAAAACGATGGATGAAATTAAAAAGACTTCGATTAAATCGGAACTTCTAAAGTTTTCAGCCACCCAAAATGGAAGAACGTTTGTGTGCGATGGAAATAATTACTTCAATCGCCCCGGCCCCAGGATTTCGGACACTTGCGAAATGATAGCCCGTCTTACCCATCCAGATAAATTTATGAATCACGAAAATAAAATTCTAAATCGAGGCTACCAGCCTTTATTGCGAAAGGATCTCGAATGACTAGAGCGACGCCGGAAGCCACTCAAAAATATTCGGAAAATTTTATTCGGAAAGGATTACCGTCTACCTCTTACCGAAAACTGGGGCGAACGGGGCTGACCACTTCGACCTTAGGATTTGGTTGTTATCGAATCGACGACCTAAATCCGGTCTATCGACAGTCGTTAGAACTTGCGATTTTAGAAGGCATAAACTTAATCGATACGTCGACAAATTACACAGATGGGGGAAGTGAACGTTGCGTCGGACGCAGTCTTTCGCTCCTTTTCGACAGTCATAAGGTGACGCGCGAACAGATTATTGTGGTAACGAAAGTCGGATACGTGCAAGGTGAAAATCTGAAAATCGCGATTGCGAAGGAGCGCGAAGGAAATGCTTATCCGGAGATGGTCCGTTACGCCGATGGTTGCTGGCATTGCATTCATCCGGGATTTATTAACGATCAGATCACACGCTCCCTTTCCCGGATGAAACTGGAATGTATTGATCTCCTCTTATTACATAATCCTGAATACTACTTCTCGGATGCGCTCCATCGAAATGCTCAAGCTTCGATTGCAGACTTAAGAACGCTCTTTTACGAAAGAATCAAACGAGCCTTCACGCAATTAGAAGACGAGGTTGAAGACGGTCGCATTGCGAACTATGGAGTTTCTTCGAATACCTTTGGAAAATATTCAGAACATGGAGAAATGACATCGCTTCATGAAATGATCCGCATTGCTGAAGAAGTGGCTGAAAAAAAATACGGAAACCGAGAAGCACATCATTTTTCGGTTGCTCAGCTCCCCATGAACCTTTACGAAGTCGGTCCGGTGCTTGAGCTCAATAATGACGATGATAAAAAGACGACCTTGACTGTTGCTGCTGAGAATAACATTGGAGTTTTGGTCAATCGTCCTTTAAATGCATTTGTCTCAAATCACCTCGTTCGACTGGCTGACTTTGAAACCCTCGACGCAAAAGCGGATCGAAAGGATCTTTTAGAAGAGCTCTGCCGTTTGGAAGACGATTATGCAAAACACATTGCACCTCTGATTCCGACCGAAGAGGGAAGTACTTCGGCCTACGATTTCTTTAAGTGGGGACCGGAGCTGGTGCATTTTGACAGTACGACGGTCGGCATTGAACAGTGGGCACAAGTCGAAGAGACGATGATTCTTCCCCAAGTCGATAATGTCGTCGATACGTTAGATGGATTTTTTGAGAGTCAAGATACCGCTCTTTGGGACACTTGGAGAGATAAGTACCTTCACTGCCTGACGCAGATTTTGAAGATCACTCGCGCCGAATGCGGCAAGCGCAGCCAAGTGATGAGTGATAAAACTTCGAAAAAGTTGAATACCTTTATTCCCAAAGAATGGAAGGGCGAATCGCTTTCGAGAAAATCACTTGCGGTCTTGATGAATACAAAAGGAGTCTCTTGCGTCTTGAATGGGATGAGAAAACCGGGATACGTCGCCGATTCGATGGGCGCAATGAGGCTGCCACCCACCGAAATCCCCGAAAAACTCTACGCCCATTTCAAAATCGAAAATTAGGTAAAAGCCGTCGTTGCGAGGAGCGGAGCGACGAAGCAATCTCGCCGCACGCGGAAGAATTAAGTACCGACGACCAATCCGAGCGCAGCGAGATTGCTTCGTCGCTCCGCTCCTCGCAACGACGGCTTTTACATTCGGCTTTCTGTAATGAGGGGCTTTACGATTTTACAACGAAGTGAAATTCGGCGCGGTTTTTGCCGACTTGGAGCCAGATTTTATAGAGGCCGGTTTTTGGAGGGCGGACATAGAACTCAACGAAAGTTTTTCCTTTTTCCGTCGTCAGTGGTTTTTCTTCTTCAAAATACCAAGTCGTATCTTCGCTGACGATGGTCATTTTTAGATTCTCGGAAGGATTTGCGAGAAGCCCCGCAATTTCACTGCGCTTAAACTGAAATCGCAAATGGCCATATTTATATAATTGAGGTTTTGGCTTAGTGACGAGGCGAACCGAAGCGGTCCCAATCCAAGATTTGTCTTTAGAAAGTTCTGTGAGTGCTGGGCTTTTTTGCTCCACTCCAGACACTTTGATGGCGAGCGGAAAGATCTGGCGTCTCTGTCCTTCGGGGGTAAGGCGGACATATGCTAGGTAGTTTCCTCCGACGGCAAACTGAGTCGATAACTTAAAGGAACCTTTTTTATCGGATTCCGCAAAAAAAGATTCTTTGCGGCTTAAGTCTTGAGAAATCAAATCCACGGCAATCAAATTTTGATTCTCAGCAATCAACTTCTTTAAGATAGAACCGTCTTTCGTGAGAAAAGGAGTAAAAGTGAGAACGACTTTCTGATTCGTTTTTACCTCTTTCGGTTCAGACGTCATTTCGACGCGGTACTCGATGCTGCTTAAGGATTTTATCGATTCATCCTCGGCGTCTTTTTCCGGCGTGAGATTCATATGGCAAACTGGGCAGGTCCCGGGCTTTTCATACGTTTTTTTCCCCTCGCAAAGCATCGGGCAAAGATAGGCCGCAAACACTTGAGATGAAAACACGAAAAGAAATAGAAAAGTTTTCAAAAGATTCATTTATCCAACGCTTTTTTCACAAGGTCATTCAGCATTGCGGGATTCGCTTGTCCTTTAGTTTCTTTCATCACTTGGCCCACGAAAAATCCGAGGAGTTTGACTTTACCCGCTTTATAATCGGCAGTCTGGCCTGGATTCGCGGCGATCACTTTTTGAATCGCGGCATCAAGTTGTCCAGTATCCGAAATTTGCACCAAGCCCTTTTCTTGAATAATGACTTTTGGATCTTTCGAGGTCGTCATCATTTCGTCAAAAACGGTTTTCGCGATTTTTCCACTAATTTCTCCACTTTCAATGGCCTGAACAAGTGACCCCAAATGTTTGCTACTCACAGGACTTTTATCAATTTCAATCGAAGCGGCATTGAGTCTTCCTAAAAGTTCGTTCATCACCCAATTCGCAGCAGATTTTGCATTGCCAGAACCTTTAACGACTTCCTCGTAATAAATCCCAAGTTCTTTGGAAGCGGTGAGCACTGAAGCATCGTAGTCACTGAGGCCGTAGGCCTGTTTCACTCTTTCACGAGCGGCATCGGGAAGTTCGGGCATTTCCGCTTTGATCTTTTCAATCCACTTCGAATCGATCACAAGTGGCGCGAGATCCGGTTCTGGAAAATAACGATAGTCGTGCGCTTGCTCTTTTTCGCGCATCAGTTCAGTCACGCCTTTGGCAGAATTCCATCCGCGAGTTTGCTGAACGACTTTTTCTCCGTTTTCCACGAGATCGACTTGCCGAGAAATTTCGTATTCAATCGCTTTTTCGACAAATCTAAAAGAATTGATATTTTTGAGCTCAACCCGAGTCCCAAATTTTGGATCTCCCTTGAGACGGATAGAAATGTTCGCATCACAACGAAAATTTCCTTCTTCCATATTGCCGTCGCAAATATCCGCGTACTTTAAAATCGAATGAATTCTTCGTAAGTACTGCCCTGCGTCCTCCGCCGAGCGCATATCGGGTTCGCTCACAATTTCAATCAAAGGAACTCCCGCCCGATTCAAATTAACGGTCGTCCCATGAGAGGCGTGAACGGATTTTCCGGCATCTTCTTCAAAATGAATCCGAGTGATTCCGAATTGCTTCTCGTCGCCATTTTTAAATCGAACAACGACTTTTCCCTTTGTACAAAAAGGTTTTTCAAATTGTGAAATTTGATAACCTTTTGGCAAATCCGGATAAAAGTAATTTTTGCGAGCAAAAACGCTTGTCTCGTGGACTTCGCAGTTCAGCGCAATCGCGGCTCGAACTCCGAGTTCAATGGCGCGTTTGTTAATGACAGGCAAAGCACCGGGTTGAGCGGTACATACGGGACAAATATTTTGATTGGGTTCAGATCCAAACTGATTCGGACAGCCGCAGAACATTTTAGTTTTCGTCAGGCATTGAGCATGCACTTCGAGCCCGATAACCGATTCGTATTTATCAATTGCGTTCATTTAGTTTAATCCTTTCGGTAATGGAAAGGCCCCTCTCAGCTTTTCGTACTGATAAGCAATAGAGAGAAGGGTGGGTTCATCAAAGGCTTTCCCCATTAGCTGAAGTCCAATCGGTAATCCTTTGGAATCAAGGCCTGAAGGAACAGAAATTCCGCCAACGCCCGCTAAATTGACTGGCAATGTGAAAATATCCGATAGATACATCGTGAGCGGATCATCTGTTTTTTCGCCGAGCTTAAAAGCCGTTGTGGGACTGGTAGGTGAAGCGATGCATTGGCAGTCGGCAAAAGCTTTTTCAAAATCTTGTTGAATGAGTCGTCTCACTTGATTCGCTTTCATGTAATAAGCGTCGTAATAACCTGAAGACAATGCATAGGTTCCAAGCATGATTCTCAGTTTCACTTCTTTTCCGATGCCTTCGCCTCGGCTTTTGGAATAAAGCTCATCCATATTGCGAGTCTCTTTGGAACGATACCCATAATGAACTCCATCATAGCGAGCGAGGTTACTCGAGCACTCACTCGGCGCAATGAGGTAATAAGTAGAGAGAGAATATTTCGCGTGAGGAAGCTCGATGTCTTTGAGCTTTGCTCCTTGTTTTTCCATGAGTTTCAAAGACTCTTCAAAAGATTTTTTCACTTCGGGATCGACGCCTTCAAGCCAACTTCTCGCGACGCCGATTTTAACTCCTGAAAGAGAAAAAGATTCCATGGTTTTTGTGTAAGAAGGCACACTGCTCTTTGAGCAAGTGGAATCCATCGGATCGTTTCCGGCCATGGCTTCTAAAACGCGCGAAGCATCCCAAACCGTTTTTCCAAAAGGTCCTACTTGATCGAGCGAGCTGGCATACGCGACAACCCCGTAACGACTGACACGTCCGTACGACGGTTTAATCCCAACGATTCCACAAAGACTTGCCGGTTGGCGAATTGAACCGCCAGTATCGGTGCCTAAAGAAGCGGGGCATAAGCTCGCGGCGACGGCTGCGGATGATCCTCCGCTAGACCCTCCGGGAACTCTCTCAAGATCCCAAGGGTTTCTCACAGGCCCGTAGGCGGAATTTTCATTGGATGATCCCATTGCGAACTCGTCGCAATTGAGTTTTCCAATGACGAAAGCTCCTGCATTTTCGAGTTTTTCAACAGAGGTTGCAGTGTAGGGCGAGCGATAGCCTTCGAGAACTTTACTTCCTGCAGTACATTGCCAGCCTTTGACTAAGAAATTATCTTTAACGCCCACCGGGATTCCGAAAAGGGGAAGCGAGTCAGCCTCGCTCATCTTCGCGTCTAATTTTTTTGCGGCTTCTAAAGTTTCTTCTTCTCTTGTTTGCAAAAATGCATTGAGTTTGCCGTTTGTCTTTTTGATTTGTGCAAGATAAGCGGCGGCGACTTCAGAAGGTTTAAATTCTTTTTTTTGATAGCCATCCAAAAGGGATTGAATGGTGTGTGCTGTGATATCCATTACTCTTGCTCCAAAACCGTGGGTAGAAGAAATGATTGCCCTTCTTTAAGAGGAGCGTTGTCTAAAAGGGCTTCTGTTTGCGAAAATACTTTTACAGAATCTTCTCTCAGACCAGTCGCATCCCCGGGGATGTGTCGAACGAACGCTTCTTTTGGGGTCTCGACTTTGCTGAGTTCAGTGATGTAATCCAAAACTCGAGTCAGATGTTTTTGATAAACCGAAACTTCGTTTTCACTTAAATTTAAACGCGCCAAACGCGCAATTTTTAGGACTTCTTCTTTGTTTAACATAAGGCATAAAACATACTCTTACGGGGTCTATTCAGCAAGAAAACTGTCAATTTTTGACGGAGTCTACCGAGGCTGGTATGAACATGTGCTTAATTACAAACGGGGGAATTTGAATGCTCAGCGAATTTTTTGGGTTTTTAAAAAGTTACGGCGTGATTGGACTCGCAATCGGTGTGATCATTGGGGGAAAATTCAACGAACTTTTGGGAAGTTTTGTAAATGATCTTTTAATGCCGCTGATTTTCCAGCCGGCGCTCAAAGCCGCAAACCTAGATGACATTCGCAAACTCAGTTACAACGGAATTCTTTACGGTAAAGTTTTAGGGACGACAATTGACTTTGCAATCGTTGCATTTATCATCTTCCTGTTTTGTAAGTTTGTATTAAAAGAAGAAAAAGTCGTTAAAAAATAAGTTTAAGAATTGAAGGAACGGTCATGAAAAAGTTATTTCTATTATGGATTTTCCCTTTTTTGCTCATCGCTGCAGAGCCGACTTCGAGTTTAACCAACGAAAGTGAGTTAGGTGCTGTTTTAACTTCAGGCAATAGCAGCACGAAAACGCTTCAGGCAAAACACACTTCGAAATACACTTTGGATGCAAATAATTTTACACTGCAAGGAAAATATCTTTACGGGAAAGCAAGTGATGTCGAGTCCGCTAGAAGTTGGAGTGCAGGATTAAAATATGGCCGCGACTTTTCCGAACGATTTGGAATTTTCCTCGGGAATTCTTGGGAAGGTGATACTTTCAACGGATATGAATACCGAACCAACGTCGACGCGGGCGGTAAGTACTATTTATTTCCTGAAGAAAAAGACAAAAAAGGAAGCTATCTTTTTACAGAAGCCGGTTACCGATACACGTATGAAGCTCGCGTCGATAGCGTGATTCCGCGTACGGCCAATCTCCATTTCATCCGTGTCTACCTTGAAGGTTCGAAACAGTTGACGGGCACCGTCCTCGGAAAACTTTGGGTGGAAGCGTTGCCCAGTTTAAATGATTCGAATGCGAGTCAGTTTAATTTTGAAGGTTCTCTTGCGGTCGCCATGAGCGAAAAACTTTCTCTCAAAACAGCGTATCTCGGAAAATATCGAAATACTCCCCTCAAAGTCGGTGGAGAAAAATACGATTCAACTTTTACGACGTCTTTGATCGCAAAGTTTTAGTCGCGAGCAATCTTGCTCTGTTGAAAAGATCGAAAATCCGTCATTGCGAGGGTGCTACGCACCCTCGCAATGACGGAGCTGAAATTCACATTAAAGTACATACTGAAACAATTTGAGGCAGTTTTTCTGCTTCCTTGTGCCTAGTTTTAAGGCATTGGACTTGCATTTCCAATAGTCGAGAGCCCATTTGCTCTTGTTTAGAGGAGGCAGATTGAAACGCACAATTGTCATCCTTCAATTTTTACTGGCAAACTTTCTTTCTAGCTCTCTCCTTGCAATTGATATCGTTGAGCGGGACATGGCTCGCGATAGTCAAAATCCAAGCGCACTCGGCTTGGACAAAGATCGGGCGGACTACCTGCAAGGAGTTGAAAGAAAACTTAAGCGTTGGGAACGAGTCAGTTCCACGCTTAAAAAAGGAGCGAATCTCACCCCTTCTAAAGAACGCCGGGAAATTGAGAGATTGGCGAATGTGATTCAAAAAGATTGCAAACGAGTCAAAGAAGATATCGATGACTTGAAGCTTGCGCCTGCCGATAACTGGCAAGGGCAGAAAAAGTTGATTGATACCCGTCTCACGCAAATGCAAAAGCATTACCGAAGAATTCTTGCGGAATAAGAACGAAGATGGGTATTTGGGGGCTGATGAGCGGAGGAAACTGACAAACAGTTTTCTCCGCTTCTTTTTTGGTGCTTACCACCAATCGCAAAGTTGAGGATCGACGAAAAAAGAATTTTGATGGCCGGTTCTCAGCACGGGCCATTCGTGTTTATAAGAATGAGCGGGAGGAAGAACATCCCAGTACAAATACCCTTTCAGTCCCAAACGGAAGGCCTCATTGGAAAGCCATGCTTCGCAATGAATACATCCTGAAGTCACGCGCAATCCTTCGAGAAGATTTTTTGCAAAATTAGGAACTGAAAAAATCAAGTGCTCTTGATTAGAGTGAATCAATCGGTAGGTATTTTTTTCGGGTAATTTGTTCTGAGTGATCTCGGCAAAGTAGCGATAGCGTTCGAGATGCCAATCCAAAAATTCAGGATCGGGTGCGACAAAAGCAGAGTTTTCGGAGTGGCAGAGAAGCTCCGCTTGTCGACAAGTATTCAAGCCAGTTAAAAACTCTTTCAATTCAATCGATGGTGAAGACTCCAACGTCTTTTCAGTCGCATTGCCTTCGACGACATACACCTTCTGAGGGGCAAATCCGTACGCCTTGTAATATTCAGGGCCAATGTCAGAATAACCGACTCCTTTTAATGTGGGGCGGGCATCGAAAAATTCGGAGAGAAGCTTTTTTGCGTATCCCTGATTCCGCATTTCTTTCGGAGTAATGACCGAAGCTAGTAAACAACCTTTTTCAGATTCAATTCCGGATTTTCTTTTTACTTTCAATTCTATATCTAGAATATCCATCGAGGCGCAAATCTTCTTTTCGTCGATAAGGGCGTAGGTAGAGATTCTCTTTTGCCCAAACGGGTGTTTATAGAGTCTATGATTGCGCTCGATAAATTGTTCGCTCGAGAGTGTGCCTTTCCAAGCTTCCGCTCTATCTCCAAAAACGGCCACTCGCTCGTCAGGGGTCAATTTTTTGAAAATCATTCGATGCCTTTGAGATGAGAAAATTTGAGGGAAATCTTTTTGACCCCTTGTCCTCTGAACTCGACCATCAATTTATCTTTGTCGAGGCACTGTCTGACAATTCCTTCGCCAAAGGCAGGATGTAAAACTTTCGAGCCCCGTTTAAATGCCTCTTGTCCTTCGAATTCAGTAGAACTTCCTTCGTCAAAAGGCACTTGTGCGTAGTCATCGTCCGGGACGGGATCGGCGAATTCATCCTGGCTTCTTCCCCAAGCTTTGCGGGGAGGGAGTCCGGGGCGTTCTAAATAATTTCTTCTTCGTGAGAAGTAATCGGCTTTGTTTTTTTCTAAATACTGTTCGGGGATTTCGTCGATAAAACGACTCGACACTCTAAAGTGCGCATTTCCAAAAACGGTACGGTTCTTCGCAAAAAATAGGCGCAGTTTTTTACGTGCTCGAGTAATGGCAACGTAAAAAAGTCGGCGCTCCTCTTCCACATCAGCGGGTTCTTCAGGTTCCCAAGGTCGAACATTTGGGAAAAGTTCTTCTTCTAAACCTAGAATAAAAACATCGTCGAATTCGAGACCTTTCGCCATATGAATGGTCATTAGTTTAATGGCCGGTGCGGTTGGATCGGCTTTATCTAAGTCAGAGACCAAAGCAATTTCTTCTAAAAAGCCTTCTAGCGTTAGCGTTTGAGTGGGATTTTCCGCTCCTCGTCGCAGTTCAAACTCCACCACACTTTGTCTTAACTCGGCAAGATTTTCGAGTCGGCTCTGGGCTTCAGGCGAGTGGTCGTCTGAAAGGCTTTTGCGATAGCCTGTGTCCTCGATCACCATATTGATGAGGTCAGAGGGAAGAATGCTTTGCTTCGCGGCTCTAAAACTTTCCATCAGGTGGAAGAACGTTTTAAAGTTTTTTGCGCCTCTTCCTAAATCACAGACGACTTCTGGATCGGGTCCAAAGATTTTTCCGAGCAGGGTATAGAGACTACAATCATATTCCCGAGCTTTGAGCGTAAACTTTTCTAACGACACCGCACCGATTCCTCGAGTAGGAACGTTTACAATGCGACGAAAACTGACATCGTCACTGGGATTTGAAATCAGTTTTAAATAAGCGAGCGTGTCTTTGACCTCGAGACGGTCGTAGAATTTCAAACCCCCGTAGATTTGATAATTGACGCCTTTTGCGCGAAGCATGTCTTCCACTAAGCGGGATTGTGCATTGGTCCGGTAGAAAACCGCCATGTCATTCAAAGCGGCACCTTCATTAATCGCATTCGTCACTTCGTGGATGAGTTTGTGGGCTTCGTCATGTTCATCGTAGCATTCGAAAAGAGAAATTTTTTCGCCTTCGTTATTCGAGGTCCAAAGTGTTTTATCGCGTCGTTCGGTATTGTAAGAAATTACAGAGCTCGCAGCTTCAATAATGTTCTTAGTCGAGCGATAGTTCTGCTCGAGTTTAAAAATGCGAGCACTCGGATAATCTTTTTCGAAATTTAAAATGTTGCGGATATCCGCTCCTCGCCATTTGTAAATCGACTGATCTTCATCTCCCACGACGCAAATATTTTGGCGTTCTCCGGCGAGCAGTTTCATTAAAAGATACTGGCTGCGATTTGTATCTTGGTACTCATCTACCAAAACATAAGTGAATCGTTCTTGGTATCCTTGTAAAACTCTGGGCACCTGTTCAAAAAGGTGGACGGTTTTCAAAATCAAATCGGCAAAATCGAGTGCGGACGACTGCTTCAAGACCTCTGCGTATCTTTCGAAGACTCGCATAAAAATATCTTCGTATGGGCCGCCGAACGAAGGCTTATAACTCAAATGATCGTAGCCCTCATTTTTGACTTTATTAATACGGGATTGGATTGATTTGGGTGAATATACTGAATCGCTAACGTTAAGATCTTTTAAACAGGCTTTAATCACGGATTGCTGATCCGAATCGTCGTAGATCGTAAACTGATTGGAATAGCCTAAGTGATGGATATCAGATCGTAAGATCCGAACGCATGCGGAGTGAAAAGTGCTGATCCAAAGGTCGCGCTCTCGAAAAATCTGCGGCAAAAGTTTTTCTAAGACTTTTACAACTCGCCCCCGCATTTCAGCAGCGGCTTTATTGGTAAAGGTCAGCGCTAAAATTTGATCGGGAGCTACGCGGTGTTGATAAATCAAGTGCGCGATTCGATGTGTAAGGACGCGTGTTTTTCCTGAGCCGGCGCCGGCTAAAATCAGGATCGGTCCTTCGCCGTGTAGGACAGCTTCACGCTGCTTCTCATTTAATGTTTCTATGTAATCCAAGCTAACTGGAAATAGCGCACAAGTGGGGAGTTGTCGACCCGGCTGCGCCCCTTTGGGGCTGCGCCGCGGCTGGCCCTTCGATGATTCGGATTTTGGTTTTGACGGGACCGAAAAAAATCCCTCTTCTTGCGAAGAGGGATCCTTTTATGCCCGATGCTACGGAAGCATTTCGGCTTCCTGTAGCTAAACTTGTCTCGTGATTAGTTTGCTTTTAGGTAGCGGACGCAGTCCATTGGGATGGCTGCGCGGCGGCCGCGAGAAGCTAAAATGAGTTGTCCTTCGACTACATCGCCTTCATCAATGGTTTCTTGACCTTCTTTGAAGTTGATTTGGAGAGTCACGGTGTCGGCGCCAATCGCAGCGTTTCCGTCGACGACGTATTGAACTTTGTGAGCGGTGTTATATTTGCGGATTTCTGTGTTTGTACGTTTCAGCAATGTTGCAGGAATTGCTTCTTCGTTGCTGACCACAAGAACCGCAGGAGTGCGTGTGGCTCCAAGGGTTTTATTGAAGAGTTTTGCGTTGAAACCAGAATCGTTGGTCGCTTCGCATTTGAAACCGCTCGCAAACGTAACGCTTGTGGAAATCATTCCGATAACTGCGAAAGTGATAAGATTTTTCATTGTTGAGGTCCTTTTAACAAATAAAAGTAGGCAAATTCAGATACCAACCCAGTAACCGGTAAAACCCACTTCAGATAGTTTATTCGTTATAAAAGAGGCCGAAGAATTCGACTCCCTTTGGAAGGGAGGCACACCTAATGTGTGCTTCGGTAAGAAGTACCTCTTCATCTAGCTTTGTAAGTCTTTCGACTGATTCGCTAGTTCTTAGTGATGAGAGATATAAATCTCAGAAAAAAAACTGTCAAATAATTTAAGTAAAAAAATGAAATGATAACGACGAGATGCGTTGATTTAAAGTTCGTACTCTTCGGGGATTCTACTAAAGGCGATCTTACTCTTTGTTTCTGTTTGGGGAGGAACCCCACCGAAAAAAATCGCGTCGTTTCCAAATTTTTCATTGATATTATCCATCGCACTCGAGATTTCATTCACCTTACCGTCGTGAAAAAGAGTGAGCTGATGATTTTCGGCAGGGATAAGATCGGACAGCACGATTCCGACCCTAAGCGGTTTTTCCGGCAAAATCTGTTTCGCGATGTCGTCGAGGATTTTTAAGAGGACGAGGGTGCTCTGGGTTTCTTCAATTCTTTTTTCGACCCAAAAAGAAGGTGAGTGATATTGATATTTCACTTCAATTCCAATTTTACGAGTAAAATACTGGTTTTTTCGAAGACGAAACGCTGCCTTCGAAGCAAGGCGTTTTAAATAGGTGACCGCACCGTCGCGAGTTCTTGAGTCGGGAGCGAGAACATGTTGGTGTCCTATCGAGTGCGTTTTTGATTTTGGTAAATCAAGATTTTCTCCTCGAATCAGTTCGTAGAATCGCGCGCCGACAATTCCACCCCACACCGAAAGCATGCGATCTTTTGAAAGGCCGCAGAGAGTCTCAATCGAAAAAATTCCATGACTATTTAAACGCGCTTCCATTTTCGCACCTATCCCGGGCAAGTCTCGAAGCTTGAGAGGGTAGAGAGATTGAGGAAGCGATTCTTTCGGCAGCACTGTCAATCCATTCGGCTTTTTCATGTCCGCCGCAACTTTTGCTAAGAATGAATTACTCGAAAGTCCCACGGAGCAGTGCAAATAATCTCCGGCATTTTTATAAATCGAGTCTTTAATTTTGTAAGAAAGCTTTTTAGCGAGTTCGAGTTCCTTCTCACTGCCCATCAATTCGCACGCCATTTCATCAATCGACCAAACTTTATGAATCGGCGTCACTTTTTCGACGGCTTCTAAAATCCGATGATGGTAGCGAACATAAACATCATGTCTCGCTTTTAAAAAAGTAATCTGCGGACACATTCTCCGTGCTTCGCGAACGAGCGTTCCAGTTTTAATCCCAAGCCGCTTTGCCTCATAGCTCGCCGCCAAACAGCAAGTCGTATCCGCCATCATGGGAACCACAGCCACAGGTTTTCCTCTGAGTTTAGGATTGTCCTGCTGTTCACACGATGCAAAATAACTATTGAGATCGAGAAAGAGCCAATCAACTTTCAAAACACATACTCCATAAAATGAGGGATGTTTTTAACCATACATTTGTATGGAAAAGAGATCAAGGCACAGCTTGGTATGGAGTTTTTTCCGACCCGACCCATCAACCGAAGCGCATCGGCATCCTACCCGTCGTTGCGAGGAGCGAAGCGACGAAGCAATCTCGATGCACTCGAGAAGAACTTTGGATGCGCCGTCATCTCTCGTCATTGCGAGGAGGCGAAGCCGACGCGGCAACCTCTGTGCTTAGAACAGGGTAGGTGATGGAGTGGGCACGGCTCTACGGTGGGAAGCAGAGTGATGTTCATGCATCATCTTATGATGAGCTGAGCAGAGGGTAGTGAGGTTCTCTAGCGTATGCTTTCCACCGTGAGAGTAAGGTTTGATGTGGTGGATTTGGATGAACTTTGTCTCTTTGCAATCTTTGAAGGTACATTGTCCCCTATCTCTGAGAACGACAGCATTCTGAATACGCATCGGTACTTCGCGAGACGGGTCACTTGCGGTCTTTTCCCTTGGCGTTGGCGT